>JADLFL010000051.1 GCA_020845575.1 Acidobacteriota bacterium
ACACGGATCCGGCGCCGGCCACCACGTTCGCGCACCTCGACGCCACGACGAACCTGTCGCGCGACATCGCGTCGCTCGGCATCTATCCGGCCGTCGATCCGCTGGCCTCCACCTCGCGCATCCTCGATCCGCGCATCATCGGCGACGAGCACTACGACGTGGCGCGCCGCGTGAAGCAGGTGCTGCAGCGCTACAAGGACCTGCAGGACATCATCGCGATTCTCGGCCTCGACGAGCTGTCCGAAGAGGACAAGCTCACCGTCTCCCGCGCGCGCAAGATCCAGCGGTTCCTCAGCCAGCCGTTCCACGTCGCCGAACAGTTCACCGGCTTCAAGGGCAAGTACGTGTCGATCGCCGAGACGATCAAGGGCTTCAAGGAGCTCGTCGACGGCAAGCACGACGATGTGCCGGAGCAGGCGTTCTACATGGTGGGCACGATCGACGAGGCGCTGGAGAAGGCCGCGTCCCTGAAGGCGTAAGCGGAAGGCAACCGATTCGATGGCCACCCAGCTCACGCTCAGCATCGTCACGCCCGAACGCGAACTCGTGCGCGTCCAGGTCGACGAGGTGGAGCTGCCCGGCACCGAAGGCTACTTCGGCGTGCTGCCCGGACACACGCCGCTGCTCGCGACCCTCAGCGTCGGCCGCCTCACGTATCGCATCGGCCAGGACTGGCGCGTCGTCGCCGTCGAGGAAGGCCTCGCGGAGGTCCTGCCCGATCGCGTGACCGTCCTTGCCGAGCTCGCGGAGCCGGCCGAAGACATCGATCTCCCTCGCGCCGAGGCCGCGCGCAAGCGCGCCGAGGCGCGCCTCGCGGCCAAGGCCACCGACCTCGACTACCAGCGCGCGCAGCTCGCGCTCGAGAAGGCCATGCTGCGCGTCCAGGTGGCGTCTCGCACCAGAGGCCGATGATCCAGCGCGCGCGCCAGCCACTCGTGGGCGTCTGTCCGGGAGCCTGATCCGTCATGCGCGTGCGCTGGGCGGCGACCACGCACCCGGGACGTCGCCGGGCCTCCAACGAGGACGCCTTCTGCGCCCGACCCGACCTCGGCCTGTTCGTCGTCGCCGACGGCATGGGCGGGCACGTCGCCGGTGAAGTCGCCTCGAAGCTGGCCGTCGACACGATCGAGGCCGTCGTGGCCGCCGGCGACGCGAGCGCGCCCGCTTCGCGTCACCATTCATTGCCGGAGCGACGGCTGGAAGCCGCCTTCGAGCGCGCGAGCGTGGCCATCTGCCGGCGGACGGCCTGCAATCCGTCGCTGCGCGGCATGGCGACAACGGCCTCCGCGGTGCTCATCACCGATGACGGTGCCGCCATCGGACACGTCGGCGACAGCCGCATCTACCTGTGGCGTGACTCGCTCCTGCAGCAACTGACGCACGATCACTCGTGGGTGGCCGAGCAGGTGTCGGCCGGTCTGCTCACGCCCGCCGCGGCGCGGCAACACCCGTGGCGCAACGTCGTCACGCGCGCCCTGTCGGCATCCGATCCGCCGGAAGTCGAACTGTCGCCGCTCACCCTGCAACCGGGCGATCGCCTGCTCATCTCCTCCGATGGCCTCCACGGCGTGATCGCCGACGATCGCGTGTCGGCGGCGCTGGCGTCCACCGAGGGTCTCGATCACGCCTGCCAGACGCTCATCGAGGAAGCCAACGCCGCCGGCGGTCCCGACAACATCACGACGCTGATGCTGGAGATCGATGTTCCATAACCTTCGACAGCTCGTGCGATATCGCGCGCTGATCCAGAGCCTCGTCACGCGCGAGCTCAAGGCGCGCTATCGCGGCAGCGTCCTCGGCTTCTTCTGGTCCTTCATCAACCCGCTGCTGCTGCTGGTGGTGTACTCGTTCGTGTTCACGGTGGTGCTGCCCGGCACGCACCCGCCCGAGATCGAGCCGTACGCGCTGTTCCTCTTCTGTGGCCTCCTGCCGTGGACGTGGTTCTCCTCGTCGCTCACAGAGGCGTCAAACAGCCTCATGGCCGGCGGCAACCTGATCAAGAAAGTGCTCTTTCCGGCCGAAATCCTGCCGATCGTGGCGGTGCTGGCCAACATGATGCACTTCTTCTTCGGCCTGCCGATCCTCGTCGGGTTCCTCGTCTGGTTCAGGCCCACCATCACCGTCACCGAGATCCTCTGGTTCCCCATCGTCGTCGCGGTGCAGTTGCTGTTCACGCTCGGGCTCGGGCTGATCCTCGCCGCACTCACCGTGCACTTCAGGGACATCAAGGACATCCTGAGCAACATGCTCACGCTGTGGTTCTTCGCCACGCCGATCCTCTATCCGATGCACCTGGCGCCAGGCACGATCAGCAAGGCGTTCCTCAACGCGAACCCGTTCACCCACTTCGCCGTGTCGTATCAGGAGATCCTCTTCTACGAAGGTCCGTTCGGGCACTGGAAGTGGATCCTCGCCATGGCCGCGGGATCCGCGCTGCTGTTCCTCGTCGGCTATTTCCTGTTCGATCGCCTGCGCGACTCGTTCGCCGAGGAGGTGTGATCGCGATGTCGTCGCCCCCGCTCGCCATCCACGCCGATCGCGTCACGAAGATCTATCGCCGCTTCGCGCACAAGCGGCAGTTCGCCACGCTCAAGAGCGCGATCCTCTCCGGCAGTCTCGTGCGGGATCTGCGCCCTGACGAAACCTTTCTCGCGCTCGACGATGTGTCGTTCGACGTGCGGGCGGGTCGCACGTACGGCATCATCGGGCGCAACGGCAGCGGCAAGAGCACGATGCTCAAGTGCGTGGCGGGCATCTCGAAGCCGACGTACGGCACCGTCACCGTCAACGGCCGCATCTCCGCGCTCATCGAGCTCGGAGCGGGGTTCCACCCCGAGATCTCGGGCCGCGAGAACATCTTCATCAACGGCATCATGCTCGGGCTGTCGAAGGCGGAGATCGAGCGCCGCTTCGACGAGATCGTCGAGTTCGCCGAGCTCGCGCCGTTCATCGACGCGCCGGTGAAGACGTACTCCTCCGGCATGTACATGCGCCTCGGGTTCGCCGTCGCGGTCCACGTCGATCCTGACGTGCTGCTCGTCGACGAGGTGCTCGCGGTGGGCGACGAAGGCTTCGCGCACAAGTGCCTCGACAAGTTCGCGGAGTTCCGGCGTCGCGGCAAGACGATCCTGCTCGTCACGCACTCGCTCGGTCTGGTGGAGCGCTTCTGCGACGAAGCGCTGTGGCTCGACAAGGGCAAGGTGCGCGCGGTCGGCCTCCCGAAGCGCGTGATCGACGCCTACGTCACCGAAGTGGAGGAGAGCGAGGAAGCCTTTCTCGCGGCCGAAGACGCGCGCAATCGCCAGCGCGTGGATCTCGGCGCCGGCAGCTCGGTGCCCGCTCCGCACGACGGGACGCAGGAGGATGGCGTCACGGCCGGGAACGTGGAAGCACCAGCTGACATGTTCAAGGCGGAGGCGGGCCGCTGGGGATCGGGCGACGTGGAGATCACGAAGGTCGATCTCGTGGGCCCCGACGGCACGCCCGGCCACGTGTTCCACTCCGGCGATCCGATGACCATCCGCCTGCAGCTGCACGCGAAGGCGCCCGTGAAGGACTTCGTGTTCGGCATCGGGCTCTTCAACGCCGACGGCGTGTGCATCTACGGCACCAACACGAACATCGAGGAGATGGTGGCGCAGGAGCTGTCTGGCGACGGCGAAGTGGGCTTCGTGATCGAGACGCTCGCGCTCACCGAAGGCACCTACAAGCTCGATCTCGCCGTCCACAAGCTCGATGGCTTCCCGTACGACTACCACCGGCAGCTCTACACGTTCCGCGTGAAGTCGCCCATCAAGGACGTCGGCTTCTTCCGTCCCGTGCACTCGTGGACGTTCAGCCCGTCGGTGCGCGTGAAGACGCTCGAAGGCCCAGAGGGCTGGCGCGCGCACCAGGCGTAGGAACGGCGATGAGAGACGAGGCCGGGCGGGCGCGGGTCGTGACGCGCGAGGCGTGCGTGGCGCAGGCACGCGCGTGGCAGGCCGCGGGACGGACCGTCGTGTTCACCAACGGCGTGTTCGACATCCTCCACCCCGGCCACGTGCGCTACCTCGCCGCAGCGCGCGACGAAGGCGATCACCTCATCGTCGCCGTCAACACCGACGACACGGTCAGGGCCGCCAAGGGCCCCGATCGTCCCGTGCACCCCGCCGCCGAGCGAGCCGAGTTGGTCGCGGGGTTGAAGGTGGTGGACCTGGTGACCATCTTCCCCGAACCCACGCCCGCCGCGCTCATCGACGCGGTGCAGCCGGACGTCCTGGCGAAGGGCGCGGACTGGCCGCTGGATCAGATCGTCGGTCGAGAGACAGTCCAGGCCCGCGGCGGCCGCGTCGTTCGCATTCCCACCGAAGTGGGCCATTCCACGACAGGGCTCATCGCCAGGGCCAGACGCTGAGTGCGCGGGTCCTGTCGCCGGACAGCCCCACCCGTCCTCGGCGCGAACAGCCCTCGTACGGGAGACGCGCCTGCGCGCGGGCGGGGCGGCCCCGTCCGGCGCCACCCGCGCCCATGGCAGTCCTGAGCGCCCGGGTTCCTGCCTCGTACCGTTGTATTCTCGCGGCGTGTCGGATTCGCGCTCGCCGCTTGCGTTGGTGTTGACGACCCGGAGTGGGCCAGGGGTGTTGCACGCGGTGACGGGCATCATCGCGTCGCACCGGGGCGACATCACGTCAGTCAGCATCATGGAGCACGGGGCCGACGTGACGCGGTTGATGCTGGAGGTGGAGACGGCCGACGCGTCGGCGTTGCTGGCCGATCTCGATACGTCCGACGTCGTGCGGGCGATCGAGCGCGTGGCGTCGTTCCAGCACGTGTTCGGCAAGCGCGTGATCATCATGGGCGGCGGCGCGCAGGTGGGCCAGGTCGCCATCGGTGCGATCTCGGAAGCCGACCGGCACAACATCCGCGGCGAGAAGATCTCGGTCGATACGATCCCGCTGGTCGGCGAGCAACCGCTGGCCGAAGCCGTGCGCGCCGTGGTGCGCCTGCCGCGCGCGCGCGTGCTGGTGCTGGCGGGCGCCCTGATGGGCGGCGAGATCGAGCAGGCCGTGCGCGAGGTACGCGCGGGCGGCCTGATCGTGATCAGCCTGAACATGGCCGGCAGCGTGCCGGAGGCGAGCGATCTCGTGGTGACCGATCCCGTGCAGGCGGGCGTGATGGCGGTGATGGCCATCGCCGAGACGGCACGGTTCTCGATCGATCGGCTGAAGAAGCGCGAGTTCTAGACGAAGCGCGAGTTCCAGACAAGGGGAGGCGTGTGGACAGACGACGATGGTTGAAGAATGCGGGGATGCTGGCGGGGGCCGTGACGACGGGGGCGTGTGCACAGGAGGCGCCGTCAGGTGGCGATGCCGCGAAGACGCAGGCTGCTGCTTCAGCCGAGTCCGCAACGCCTGACGCGTCGTTGAAGCTGGTGGACTACCAGCCGAAGAGCATGCTGCACGTGCCAGCCACGGTGGTCGAGAAGGCCGCGTTCCCCGTGATCGACATGCACACGCACCTGGCCGTGCGCACGCCCTCGTCCACCGAGCGGCAGCTGCGGCGTGTGGCACCGCCGGAAGACATCCTGAAGGTGATGGATGCCCGCAACATCCGCACGATGGTCAACCTCACGGGCGGGCAGGGCGAGCGTCTCGCCGCGGCGATCGCGGGGCTGGACAGCGCGCACCCCGGCAGGTTCCTGACGTTCACCGAGCCGACGTGGGCCGAAGCGCAGCGCGCCGACTACGCCACGTGGCAGGCCGATCAACTGTCTGTCGCGAAGGCCGCCGGCGCGCAGGGCGTGAAGGTGCTCAAGACGCTCGGCCTCTTCCTGCGCGACAAGGACGCGTCGGGCAAGGACGGCGCGCTCGTGCGCGTGGACGACCCGCGGTTCGACCCGATGTGGGAAGCGGCGGGCGCGCTCGGCCTGCCCGTCGCGATCCACGTCGGCGATCCCGAAGCGTTCTTCCTGCCGACCGATCGCTTCAACGAGCGCTACGAGGAGCTCGCCAATCACCCGGACTGGTCGTTCCACGGCCGCGACTTCCCGTCGTTCACGGCCGTCCTCGAGGCGCGCGATCGCGTGTTCGCCCGGCATCCGAAGACCACCTTCGTGGCGTTGCACGTCGGCCACTGGGCAGAGAACCTCCCGGCCGTCGGCGCGATGCTCGACAGGTTCCCGAACGTCCACATCGAGATCGGCGCGCGCATCGGCGAGCTCGGCCGCCAGCCGCGCCAGTCGCGCCGCTTCTTCGACAAGTACCAGGACCGCATCATGTTCGGGACCGACGCGATCCCGAACGGCACCGAGACGCCGCAGCAGGTGTTCGGCCTCGACCTGTACCAGATCTATTACCGGTTCCTGCAGACCGAGGACGAGTACTTCGACTACGCACCCGCCCCCGTACCGCCGCAGGGACGCTGGCAGATCTACGGCCTCGGCCTCCCCGAGGCGATCCTGAAGAAGGTGTACCTGGACAACGCCCTCCGCGCGCTGCCGGCACACCAGGCGCCGTAACCGTCAGGCCGGCGTCCTGCGCGTCCGCGGCCGTGCCGCCGCGGCGCGTGGCGGGGCTGTCGGGCCGTGAGGCGCTGCGGCCTTGGCCGTACGCGGCGCACGCGGTGCCGCGGCCTTCTTGCGGGGGCGTGTCCCGGTCGGGCCGGGCGGGACCGCCGGCGCAACGGTGGGGGTCGGTGTCACCCGGGCCGTGTCGATCGCCTCGGGGACGTACATGTCGAATGAGTCGAGCCAGACAAGCATGTCTGCCTCTCCTTGCATGCGCCGTTCCGCCCCGATCGACGAAATACCCGGCCTGACGACGCCGGTTGGCGCGTCAGGCGCGCTCTGATGAGTAGCTCGTGCACACGGGGGAGTAGCGCCTCACAATCCTCCTGCGCCGAGGGCGGCGGCGAAGGCTCGGAGTTTCGCCTGGACGCGGGCCATGCGTTCCGGGCCCAGCCGCAGCAGGTGACGCTCGGCGAGCGTGAGCTCCTCGAGCGTTGGGTCCACGTACACGTAGCTGATCCCCTTGCCCTGACGCACGGCCGCCCCGGTCGGCGGGAGCGGCGTCCTGACGAGGCGCGTCAGCGCGCGAGTCATGGCCTCGTCCAACGTCGTGCCCGTGCCGAGCTCGGCGTGTGCCTCTTCGAGTCGCGGCTTGATCTGGCCGTAGATGCGCGCGAGGCGATCGGGATCGAGATCGGCGACGAGCGCAACAAGGCCGTCGTAGCGCGCGTAGCTCGCGGGATCGATGGCGTACGCCGTCCCGCGTTGACGGACGGCGAACGCACCTTTCGGGGCGATGGCCCGCACCTGGCTCGCCGGTGAATCGCCTCTCGCGACGGCATCGACGCTGACCACGAAGCGCCGGATCAGATCGTCGCTCGCCAGCAGCGACGCGAGCTCCGGACGCGCGGACAAGGCGGCCAGCAGCGGCCGCAGGTACGCATCGAGGCCGTCGATCGGTGGCAGGGCCGGGTCCGGGTCGCCGATGCCGAGCCCGGTTCTGAGCGTCTCCACGGTCGCCATGCCGGGCGCCGCACGACTCTCGGCCACGGGCGTCCGTTCAACCGTGGGCTGCGAATCGGGCGAGCGCAGCACGAACCGCCACACGAGAAGCCCCACGACCACGAGCAGCACCGCCAGCCCGATCCACGGCAATCGAGTCTTCGGCTCCTGGTATGCCGGCACAGGCTCCGCCTGCGACCCGCCCGCCTCATCGTCTACCGCACGCAGTCTGTCGATCTCCTCGTCCATGGGCGCTCCTCCCCCCTTCTGACTCCAGTGAGCCACACGTAGTCGCCGTACTCATCCGGCAGGTCCGGGCGCGGGTGGGGCTGTCCGGCGACAGGACCCGCGCCCCATTCGGAGGGTTGCTCCTCCGCCTCCTTCCTGCCCGCCGGATGAAATCCGGCGGCTACGCCTTCGGGAAGGCGTATTCTGAAGAGTCTGCTCGCGGCCGATGCCCGGTACATCCGCTTCCTCCCTCTCCCTCCGCCACCTCCTCAAGAGCGCGGCCGCCACGACAGGACTCGCGGCGGCGGGCACGCGCGTGGCGGGCCTCACCGACGCAGGCAAGGCGTTCGCCGTGGCCGCCGCGGCGCAGACCGGGCCCGCCGTCGTGGTGGTGCCGGGCGACAGGGACATCGACGCGTTCGTCAGTGACGTCCGCTTCTTCCTCGGCAGTCTCGACGGCCTGAGCCACGCGGCGCTGGACCGCGGCGTGCTGCCGCTCCCGTCGCCGGAAGTCGATCCCTATCGTGGGCTGTCGCCGCACTTCGACGTCGCTTCGACGCGCGCGCGCACACTCCACGCGTTGGCGGGCGGTCAGGCCCGCGTGGTCGTGGCCTCGGCCGCGGCGCTGCTGCCTCGACTCCCGGATCCCGACACGCTCATCGCCTCGTCGCTGGACCTGAAGCCGGGCGACGACATCGATCCGATGGACCTGGCGGAGATCCTCGTGCGCGCGGGCTTCTCGCGCGAGGAGCCCGTCGATCAGCACGGCGAGTTCTCGATCCGCGGCGGCGTGGCCGACATCTTCCCCGCCGGCGATCGCCTGCCAGTGCGCCTGGAGTTCATCGGCGACACGATCGAGTCGATCCGCCAGTTCGATCCCGCGACGCAGCGATCGGTGGCCGCCGTCGACCGCGTGACGATCGCGCCCGTCCGCGAGACCCCCGACACGCTCGACGCGCGCGAGGCGGATCGCCCTGCGACGTTCTTCACGTACCTCGGACGATCGTCGCGGCTGCGCCTGTTCGTGTCGGAGTTCGACAAGGTGCGAGAGGCGGGCGACAGCCGTTTCACGCGGCTGCTCGACAGCTACCAGGACGCGCTCGCCCGAGACGAGCGGCCTCTCGCGCCAGCGCGCCTGATGCTGCCGTGGCCCGACGTCATGTCGATGCTGCCGTCGGCGACGCGCCTCGAAACGTTCGCCGCAGACGACGGTATGCTCGGCGCTACCACAGAGGGGCGGGTCGGCCCTCCCAGCCCGACCGACACGCACGACCGCTACGTCTCGTGCCAGCCCGCCTCGACCTTCCACGGGCGCGTGCCCGCCTGGGTCGACGAGCTCCGCCGCGCGCGTGAGGATGGCGAGACATCGGTCTTCGTGGCCGAGACGCAGGGCCGCGCGGATCGCGTCATCGAGATCCTCCGCGACTACGGCGTCGTCGCGGTCGACATCAGCCGCGCGGAGGTCTCGGGCAGCGCGCTGCTCGTCACGACGGGACAACTCACGCAGGGCTTCCGTCTCACCGCCGCGGCCCTCCGGCTCTACGCCGAGACGGACATCTTCGACGAGGAGCGCGTCGGCCACCAGCGCCGCGCGTCTGCCGCGAAGGCCTTCCTCTCCGACTTCCGCGACCTCAAGGTCGGCGATCACGTCGTCCATGTGGACAACGGGATCGGCGTGTTCGTCGGGCTGAAGCAGATCGTCGTCGGGCACGAGACGCGCGAGTTCATGGAGCTGCGCTACGCGGGCGACGACAAGCTGTTCGTGCCCGTCGATCGCCTCGACCTGGTGCAGAAGTTCTCGGGCAGCGCCAGTCCCACGCTCGATCGTCTCGGAGGCACCACGTGGGAGAAGGCCAAGTCGCGCGTGAAGAAGGCCATGCGCGACATGGCCGACGAGCTCCTGAAGCTCTACGCCGCGCGCAAGGCCGTGCAGGGCCACGCGTTCGGGCCCGACACGCACTGGCAGGAAGAATTCGAGTTGGCGTTTCCTTACGAGTTGACGCCCGATCAGGCGACGGCCGTCGCCGACATCAAGCGCGACATGGAATCGCCCGTGCCGATGGACCGCCTGTTGTGCGGCGACGTCGGGTTCGGCAAGACGGAAGTGGCGAGGCGCGCCGCGTTCACGGCCGGGAGGGACGGCAGGCAGGTGGCCGTCCTCGCGCCGACGACGGTGCTGGCGCTGCAGCACCTGAAGACGCTGCGCACGCGATTCGCGGCGTTCCCGGTGCGCATCGACATGGTCAGCCGCTTCCGCACCAGGGCGGAACAGACCGAGTCGCTCCAGCACCTGCGCGACGGCAAGCTGGACATCCTCGTCGGCACGCATCGCCTGCTGGCAAAGGACGTCGAGTTCCGCGATCTCGGGCTGCTCGTGGTCGATGAGGAGCAGCGCTTCGGCGTGACGCACAAGGAGCGCATCAAGCAGATGCGCAAGAAGGTCGACGTGCTCACGATGAGCGCGACGCCCATCCCGCGCACGCTCAACATGTCGCTCGTCGGCATCCGCGACATGTCGGTGATCGAAACCGCGCCGCACGATCGGCAGGCCGTGCAGACGTCGGTGCTGCCGTTCGATCCGCAGATCATCGGGTCGGCGATCGGCAAGGAGCTCGAACGCGGCGGCCAGGTGTACTTCGTCCACAACCGCGTGGAGTCCATCCATTCGATCGCGGGTCTCATCCAGCGCGTGGCGCCCGACGCGAAGATCGGCATCGGCCACGGCCAGATGGGAGAGGAGGCGCTCGAGAAGGTGATGGTGGACTTCATCGAGCGCCGCTACGACGTGCTGCTCGCGACGACGATCATCGAGAACGGGCTGGACATCCCCAACGCCAACACGATGATCATCAACCGCGCGGATCGCTACGGCCTCGGTCAGCTCTATCAGTTGCGCGGCCGCGTGGGGCGATCGGACAGGCGCGCGTACGCGTACCTGCTGATTCCGCCCGTCGACGCGCTGTCGGAGGTGGCGCGCAAGCGGCTGGCGGCGATCAAGGAGTTCAGCGCGCTGGGCAGCGGATTCCGCATCGCCGCGCTCGACCTCGAGATTCGCGGCGCGGGCAACCTGCTCGGCGGCGAGCAGAGCGGTCACATCGAAGCCATCGGCTTCGAGATGTACACGAAGCTGCTCGAAGAGACGATCCGCGAACTGAAGGGCGAGGATCTCGAGGACGACCGTCGCGCCACGGTGAACCTGGGTGTGGAGTTCCGCATCGACGAGTCCTACATCGCCGACACCAACCAGCGGCTCGGCATCTACCGTCAGGTGGCGCAGGCGCGCACAGACGCGGAGATCGACCGCGTGCTGGAGGACGTGCGCGACAGGTACGGGCCGCTGCCCGAGTCGGTCCTGTGCCTGGCCGACCACGCCCGCATCCGCGCGCTGGCCGACAGGATGAAGATCGACTCGATCGAGAAGGAAGGGCAGACCGTCGTCTTCAAGTTCCGCGAGTCGGCGGCTGTCGATCCGCAGCGGTTGCTCGCCGTGGTCGACAGGCGCGTGGACCTGCGCCTGGTTCCCCCAGGCCACCTGAAGCTGGACCTGAGTCCGGATGGCGGTGTCGGCCGGGCTCGGAGAGCCGGCCCTACCGGAAATGCCGCGAATGCTGCGATGCCGAGAGTGCCCCACGGTAGGGCCGGCTCTCCTGGTAGGGCCGACTCTTCTGGTAGGGCCGGCTCTCCGAGCCCGGCCTTCACGACCCATCGCCCCGTCGCGCAGGGCGGCCAGCGCGGCCCCTCCTGGTGGACCGTCCGCGCCACGGCAGGGGAGGTCACCCCGGGCTTCACCAAGACCGAGGTCCTCAAGCCCATCCCCCTGGACCCCCGGGCTCCGGACGGCCTCTTCGCCCGCGTCACCCGCGTGATGCAGGACCTGTCGGATGAGTGACCGGCAACCGGCAACCGGCAACCGGCAACCGGCAACCCGGCAACCCGGCAACCCGGCAACCCGGCAACGGGCAACGGGCAACGGGCAACCGGGTAGTGGCCGGGTCCGACCCTACGCCCGTCCCGACTCCGTTCCCGGACGTCCAAGCAAAGATGCAGACCGGATGACCCGGCGTAAGATCATCGAAGCGATGCCCCCAATGACACTCCGCAGGCTCGGCGCGGCGGCCCTCGTGGCCGGCCTCTTCGCCACAGGACTCCAGGCGGCCGACGTGATCGAGCAGGTGCTCGTCAAGGTCAACGGCGAGATTCTCACCAAGACCGACGTCGAGCAGCTCCAGGTGACGGCGCTCCGCGCCAGCAACCCGAATCTCTCGGCGGCCGACCTCGAGAACGACGCCACCCTCCGCAAGCTCCTCGACGACGTGACCCCCCGCGTCATCGTCAACGCGATCGACGAGATGCTGCTCGTGCAGCGCGGCCGCGAGCTCGGGCTCAAGATGACAGACGAGCAGTTCAACGGCATCCTCGACAACATCCGCAAGGAGAACAAGCTCGACACCGAGGAGAAGTTCCAGACCGCGCTCTCGCAGGAGGGGCTCACGATCGCCGGCCTGCGCAAGACCTTCGAGAAGCAGATGCTCATCAGTCGCGTCCAGCAGCAGGACGTGTACTCCCGCATCAGCATCTCGGAGGAGGAATCGCGCGCCTACTACACCACGCACCGGGACGAGTTCCTCACCAACGAGTCCGTGACGCTCCGGGAGATCTTCGTGCGCGCCGCGACGACGGTGCCAGCGGAAGGTCCGTCGGCGGCGGCAGCTGCGATGGCAGGCGCCCGCGCGAAGATCGATCAGATCCGCCAGCGCGTGTTGAAGGAGGATTTCGGCACCGTGGCGGGCGAGGTCTCCGACGCGGCATCGAAGGCCAACGGCGGCCTCATCGGCCCGCTCGGCACCGAAGAACTCAACCCCGACATCCAGAAAGTGCTCACCGCGATGAAGGTGGGCCAGGTGTCCGAGCCGCTCGACGCCGGCAACGGGTACCGCCTGCTCAAGCTCGACGTCCGCGTGCCGCGCAAGCAGGCGACGTTCGAGGAAGCGCGCGATCAGATCGCCGAGAAGGTGTTCAACCAGCGTCGCGCCGGCGAGGTGCTGAAGTACCTCGAGCGCCTCCGCGCGCAGGCCATCATCGAGTGGAAGAGCCCGACCCTCAAGGCGGCGTTCGATTCGGGTATTCAGCAGGCCGCCGCCGCGCTCGACGAGGCAACGAAGGCCCTCGAAGCCGGCACCGCCCCGAAGGCCGGCGCCACGCCGTGACCCCCGGCGTCGCGTCGCCCGTTCCCGCATCGTCCGGATCCGATTCCGGTACGCGTCAGGCGCCGGCACCCTCACCGAAGATCGGGACGGTTGCGCTCGACACTCCCGTCGGCGTGGCGCCCATGGCGGGCATGACGGACACGGCGTTCCGTCGACTGGTCAAGCGACGCGGGGGCTGCGGGCTCGTGGTCACCGAGATGGTGAGCTCGGAAGGCCTCGTGCGCGGCATCGATCGCACGCTGGACTTCGCCGAGTACACCGAAGAGGAACGCCCCGTCTCCATCCAGATCTTCGGCGGCGATCCCGCGAAGATGGCCGACGCCGCGCGCATCGTCGAAGGCATGGGTGCCGACATCGTCGACATCAACATGGGCTGCCCGGTGCCGAAGATCTCGAAGCACCATGCAGGCTGCGCACTGATGCGCGATCCGCGGCACGCCGCGGCGATCGTCGAGGCGATGGCGCGCGCGGTCTCGATTCCCGTGACGGTGAAGATGCGCGCGGGGTGGAACGACGAGGAGGTCAATGCGCCCGTCCTTGCGCGCATGGTGGAGGACGCGGGCGCGGCTGCCGTCACCGTGCACGGCCGCACGGCGAAGCAGGCGTACACGGGCAGTTCCGACTGGTCGCTCATCGCGCACGTGGCCGAACAGGTGCGCATCCCGGTGTTCGGCAGCGGCGACTGCGTCGAGCCCGAACACGTCATCGAACGGTTACGCAGTGGACCTGAAGGCGTGCTCGTGGGCCGCGGCGTGCTGCGCAACCCGTGGATCCTCGCGCAGGCGGCAGACATCGCCGCCGGCCGCGCACCGCGTGCGGTGACGATGAGGGACCGCGGCGAGTTCCTGCTGGAGTACGTGGAGCTGCTGTTGAACGAACGTGTGGACGAGGCCGCCGGCTTCCGTCACACCGCGCCCACGGCGCCGGACGTCGCCGATGCCGACTCCGCCCTGCGCGCGCCCGCGCGCGGCCGGGAGCGCTGGGTGATCAACAAGCTGCGCGCGCTGAACGGGTGGTACTCGAAGGGGTACGAAGGCGGCGCCCAGTTCCGCATGGCCATCAACACCGCCGAATCCATCCCGCAGGTCCGCGACCTCATCGCACGGTTTTTCCTGCGCTGACGGTCGCCACCCACGCCCGGACGTGACCTACCTGAAGGCGTCGGTCATTTCGTAGTCGTAGATCAGCGCGGCTTCGGCGGCGGCGTTGAATTGCTCGCCAAGCGCCACGTGCAGCGGGTGCGACAGGTAGGCGCGCAACCCGGCCTCGTCCTCGAACTCCAGCAGCGCGCACCAGGGGAACGACGGGAACCCGCTCATCACGTACGCCACCGGATGCGCGATGTGCTGCGCGACGCGGAACGAGCGGACCGACGGAATCTCGCGCCCCGCCGTCTGCATGGCCGCGAAGAGCGCGTCGCGCTCCTGGTCTGTCACGTCAGGGCGGGGCCGGAACAACACGACGTGCACGATCATGGACACGTCACTCCTCCGTCTTCCGGCGCTTCCTGTCGGCCGGCGGCAGGTCCCCAGCCCGCCATGTCCGTGTCTTGCGTTCCTGAGGCGGTCCCGAGCGTTCGCGCGGCGGCCCCGTGCGACCCGATGGCGGTCCCTTGCGCTCCCGTGGTGGTCCTGTGCGTTCCGACGGAGGTCCCTTGCGCTCGCGTGAGGGCGGCGCGCTGGCGGACCGCGCCGTCGCATCTCGACGCGTCGTCGAGCGATCGCCACGCCAGTCCGGTCGCGTGCCGCCTGCGGGCCTGGGTCGGTCTCCGCCAGCCTTCGGACCCCACGCCGGCTTCGGCGGTCGCGAACCCGGCGGTCGCGAGCCTGCCGCTTGTCGCTCGTCCTTCGCCGGCCAGTTCTTGCGCCGCTCCACGCCATCAGGCCCCGTCGACGGTTTCCGCGCCCTGAGGCTGCTCGCCTCGACTGGCCGCTTGCCGTCCGGCTTGAACTCCCGTCGGGCCGGGCGCCTGTCAGCCCCGGGCCGGGGTGCTCCGTCCTGCGCGGGCCGCCCTCCATCACGCGGAGCCCATCCGCCGCCCTGGGGCCGTCCTTCCGTTCTCCGTCCCCCGTCCTTCACCCAGGGTCCCCGTCCCTCGCTGGCCTGCTTCGCCCAGCGGGCGCGCTTCACGTCGCGAGGCACCTTGTACTGCTCGCGCGGGTCCTTGTGATTCCCGCCCGGCCGCCAGCTCGATCCGCGTCGGGGCGGTTTGCTCGCGTCCATGGCATCGCCCGGCGTCTCCCAGAGACGACCGCGCTGGAACCACTTGATGGCGGCATCGGGGTGCTGACGCTGCAACTGCTTCAGCGTGGGCAGCAGATCCTCACGCAGCGGCGCGCGGAACGCCGTGGGCTGGTCGTTGACGATGATGGTCCAGAACGCGCTGCGTGCCATGGGGAACAAGGATAGGTCAATCGCCGACGATGCCGTCGGCAAGGCCGAGGCGTTCGAGTCGCTTGATCTTCTCGACCAGGGTGGTTCGCTTCACGCCGAGCAACTCCGCGGCGCGGCTGCGATTGCGCTCGGTGCGCGCGAGCGCCTGCGCGATGAACACTCGTTCGACGGCAGCCAGTTCGCGTTCGAGGTCGATGCCCTGTTCGGGCAATGGCAGCGTGGCGCTGCGATCGTCGGGTCGATCGCCGCGCACGTCGGGCGGCAGCACGCTCACGTCGATCTGCGATCGGCCCGGGCTCAGCGCCAGCGCACGCTCCACGGTGTTCTCGAGTTGCCGGATGTTGCCCGGCCAGTCGAAGGCCATCAATCGCCGCATGGCTTCCTGCGAGAACGTGACGTCGGTGCGCGGCGGCACGGCCTGCGCGCCGAGCCGGTGCAGCATGTCGCGCACCAGCAGCGGCACATCGTCTCGGCGCTCGCGCAGCGGCGGGAGTTGCACGGGGATGACGTTGAGGCGGTAGAACAGGTCTTCGCGGAACGTGCCCTGCTTCACCATCTCCTCGAGGTTCGCGTTGGTGGCCGCCAGCACGCGCACGTCGACGCGAACGGGCCGCGCATCGCCGATGCGCTCGATCTCCCGCTCCTGCAGCGCCCGCAGCAGTTTGGCCTGCAACGGCACTGGCATCGTTCCGAGCTCGTCGAGGAAGAGCGTGCCGCGATGCGCGAGCTCGAAGCGTCCGGGACGCGAGGCGACGGCGCCCGTGAAGGCGCCCTTCACGTGGCCGAACAGCTCCGCCTCGAGGAGCGACTCGGGGATGGCGCTGCAGTTGAGCGCGACGAATCGTTCCGACGCGCGCGTGCTGAGCTGATGGATCGCCCGTGCCACGAGCTCCTTGCCCGTGCCCGTCTCACCCAGAATCAGAATCGTGCTCGTCGTCGGCGCCACGGTCTCGACGATGGCGAAGACTTCCTGCATGGCGGGACTGCGACCCACGAGCTGGTCGAGGCGATACCGCTCGCGCAACTGCTCGCGCAGGTAGGTGTTCTCCGCCTGGAGCCGCCGCCGCTCATGCGCCCTGCCGAGCGCGAGATCGAGCTCGGCCAGCTGGAACGGCTTGGTGACGAAGTCGGCGGCACCCTGCCGGGTCGCCTCGACGGCCGCGCGGATCGACCCGTGTCCGGTCACCACCAGCACGAGGATGTCCGGATAGCGGGCCCGCGCCGCCTCCAGCACCGCCGTCCCCTCGCCGTCGGGCAGCCGCAGGTCCGTCAACACGACGTCGAAGGCGAACCGCTCCAGATGCTCGAGCGCCTCCGCGACCGTCGACGCTTCGGTGACCTCATATCCGGACCCGGACAGGTAATCCGCCACTCCTCGACGGAACGCCCCCTCATCGTCTACGAGCAGGAGGGGTTTGAGGGCCGGATTCATGAGAGCGCCAACATTTTGACACACCCGCCTTCGCGCTTGCACGCTACGGCGCAACAAGCCCTGACAGTCGGGCGCGGAGGGTGGTGGCGGGGGACGCGACTTGTGGAGCCATCCGTCCGAAATCAGGAGATCCGTCGCGCAGGCGAGTCACAGGCGAGGGGCTGGGGGTCCCCACGCCTTTCACGAGATCCCGCGCCGGAGTGACGGATCTCCGGATGGCGGAACCAGGAGCGTCCCCCGACACCACCCTTCGCGCCCATCCACCGCAGCTCTGTAGTGCGCGCGCGCTCACTCCGATACATCCCCAGAACACGACGTGCCAGTCATGACAAGCCTGGGCCCCCTCGCAGAACTCTTCCATCGCCTCAACAATCATCTCGGCATCGTGCTGGTGAACGCCGAGCTGATCGAGGCGCGGACCGCCGACGCGGCCGCCCGCGCCCGCGCCGCCGATGTCGTGCAGGCCGCCGTCGGTGCCCTCGACGCGGTGAAGGAAATCCGCAAGCAGCTCCCTGAGCACGTGATCAACCCTCCGTCAAAATACTGACGAATGGCCCGGTCGGCGGTGTCAATATCCCGTCGACCCGCCGCGATCCAGGCTCCAGGCTCGCCGCGACTCTGACCGTAAGTAATTCTACACATTGAACTTCTTGAATCAGGCCGTGCCGTCAAGCCTTCTGGCACCGACGTTGCTGTAGAAGAGTGCGGCCCCGGTGCAAGTCCGGAGCTGCCGACTCCCAGCCGGCGTGCGAGTGACAGGAGACTGACGTGTTGCTGCCCCTTCGTGAAGACCAGCAGAGTCGAGTGATCGCCAGCCGGGCGTTCGTCGAGGCCCTCGCGCGCCGCATGGCCGCCTCGATGCCCTCGGGCGTCGACGTCGGCGACCTCGTGCAGGATGGGATGATCGGCCTCATCGACGCGGTCCACCGCTACGACGAGGAACGCGGGATCCGCTTCGAGACGTTCGCGGAGCGCCGCGTGCGCGGAGCGATGATCGACGCCCTTCGCCGAGACGCCTGGCCGCGCGGCGTACGCCGCATGCGCCGCGAGCTCGAAGCCGCGCGCGAAGCGCTTCGGGTAGCCACCGGCGGCGAGCCGTCGCTTGCCGACCTCGCCTCGCACCTCGGAACCGACGAGGAGCGGCTCGGCCGGACCATCGTGCGCATCAACACCATCGAGGCCACGTCATCGTCGTCGGGCAGCGACAGCGAGCACGCGAACCTGCCCCCCGGATGCGTGCCCGCGGTGCCGCCCTCACCCGACGAGCGGTATGTCTCGGTGGAACGGCGCGATCGCCTGCGGACGGCGATGGGCCGGCTCCAGGAACGCGATCGCCGCCTGCTGTCGCTCTACTACTTCCAGGACGCCACGATGAAGCAGATCGGACAGGCCCTAGGAGTGAACGAGTCGCGCATCTCGCAGCTGCACGCGCGTGCGCTCACGCGATTGAAGGACGCGCTGCTCCGCGACGGTTACGCGGACGGCACACGCATGGTTGCCGCGCTCGTGGATTTGCAGCAGGCTCGCAGCCTGCGCGCCGCGACGACCGACGCCGTGCTCGACGCGGCGACGCCGAAAGGGAAGCTGCTCGCCTACCCCACGACGTCGCGCACGACGCGCAGGAGCTCCACGAGCCGGAAGGGCTTGGCGAGCCAGGGGCAGCCGCTCTCGTCGAGGAAGCTCGCGGCTTCGGTGCCCGTGACGTCACCGGTGACGAAGATCACCCGTCGCGCCTGAGGCGGCGACAGCTCCGCGATGGTCCGATAGAACGTCGGACCATCCACGCGGGGCATCCGCAGGTCGCAGATGACGGCATCGAACGTCTGCGCGCGTGCGCGCGCCAGCGCTTCCTCGCCGTCGTGCGCCAGCTCCACGTCGAATCCCGCGTCCCGCAGCGTCTCGGCGACGGCGCCCGCCAGCGCCGGCTCGTCGTCTGCGAGCAGCACGCGCAGGCCGTCGCCGAACCTGTCGCTCGTGTCGGCGATCGGCGCCGTGTGCGCGCGCGAGGCTTTCACTGTGGCCCCCGCGGCAGGCAGCACGATCGCGAACCGTGCGCCGGCACCTGGTGTCGAGTCGACGTCGATCCGGCCGCCGTGCTCGGCCACGATCGCCTGGGCAACGGCAAGTCCGAGACCCGTGCCTTCGCCCACGTCCTTGGTCGTGAAGAACGGGTCGAAGATGCGCCCCAGCACCTCCGCGCTCATGCCCGGTCCATCGTCACTGACCTCGATGCAGACGGTGTCGGGCCCGTCGGCACTCGTGCGGAGCCGCACGTGTCCGCCGTCGCCGCCGGCCACGAGCGCATGTTCGGCGTTGATCAGGAGGTTCAACACGACCTGCTGCAACTGGTGGGGATCGGCGAAGACCTCGGGCAGGTCCGGCGAGAGGAAGGTGCTGACGCGGATGCCTTCGCGCTGGAGGTCCGCTTCGCGCAGGCGCACCGTTTCGGCCACCACCTCGTTGATCGGCACCATCAGGCGCGTGGTGTGCCGCTTGCGCGCGAAGGTGAGGAGCTGCCGCGCGATGCGAGCGGCGCGTTCGGCTTCCTTGTGCAGCGTGATGAGGCCCGCGGCAAGCGGTGTGCGCGCGCCCTGGAGACGCAGGCGCTCGGCCAGCGCGAGGATCGCACCCAGCGGGTTGTTCAACTCGTGCGCCACCCCCGACATCGTCTGGCCGAGGGCGGCCATCTTCTCGGCCTGGAGCAGCTGCTGGTACAGATCGCGCGATTGCTCCTCCCGCCGTCGTCGTTCCCCCACATCCCGCACGACGATGCAGGCATGCGAGGGCCGGTCGGTGGCGTGGGTTGCGGAAATTTCCACGTACGCGACGGTCCCGTCCGCGCGACGCAGGCGGGCCGGCATGTCGTGGACGCCGCCGTCCTCATGCAAGGCGGCGATCAACCGATTCCGTTCTTCGGGATCCACCCATGTCGTGTCGGCGAGCAGATCGGGCGGTGTCCCGCTCGCGCCGCGCAACAGGACATGGAGCGCGGGATTGGTCGCGATCGTGCATCCTGTGTCCCGCGCGTCCAGCCTGGCCACGGCCAGACCGACTGGCGCGTTCGCGACGAACGCCAACCAGGGCTGTTCGTCCGGAGGGCGACTGTCCGTTTCGATCAGTGCGGCCATGAACGCGGGCTCACTCTAGCATGCAGCCCGCGATGCCCGGGGGAGGTGCCTCCCCGCCGCCGGCCCGCTCCAGACTGGCTGGAGCCGTTCCCGGGCGCAGGACCAAGAAAGGTCATGGAGACGTTGATGCGTACTTTCCTTCGTTCGCTCGTCACGGCCGGTGCTGTCGCACTCGCCTTCGTGGCGCTGCCCGGCGAGGCAGCAGCCCAGGGGCGCGCGTCGCGTCCCACGGTGGCGGTGCTCGACCTCGACTTCGGCGCCGTCCAGCAGTGGTGGTCGGGGACCTGGGACATCGGCAAGGGCGTGGCCGATCTGATCGTCGACGAGCTCGTGAACGACGGCTCGTTCAGGGTCATCGAGCGCAAGCGCCTCGACGCGATCCTCGCCGAGCAGAACTTCTCGAACAGCGATCGTGCCGACCCAAGCGCCTCTGAAGTCGCCAAGATCGGCAAGGCGCTCGGCGTGAAGTACCTGGTTGTCGGGTCGATCACCAAGTTCGGCACCGAGAACCGGAACCTCGGCGTGGGTGGCGGCGGCTTCGGCGGCGGCAAGTTCGGCCTCGGCAAGGTGGGCACGTCGAAGGGCACGGCGACAGTGGCCATCACGGTCCGCATGGTGGACACCTCCACCGGCGAGATCCTCATCAGCGCGAAGGGTCAGGCCGAGTCGTCGCGCAGCGGTCTCATGCTCGGCGGCGGGGCCGGCGGCGGTGGTGGGGGCGGTGGCGGCGGTGTGTCGATGGGGTCGTCCGACTTCCGCGAGACGGTCATCGGCGAAGCCACGGAGAAGGCCGTCACGCAGGTCGTGACCAACCTGGCGGCGAAGAAGGGCAACCTGCAGTAAGGGGTCGGGTACCCACAAGGGGTGCCCCTACAATCCGGTGCCCGGCGCCCGGTGCCCGGAAGGTGCTCCGGTTGCCGGTTTGCCGGTTGCCCGTTGCCGGAATCTACCCGTCACCCAACGCGTTGCGTGGTCCGAGGGCAAACGTCATCGTGCCCTCGGCCACCACCGCATCACCGACGCGCGCCACACCCTTCAGCACGCCCATCCGGCTCCGCAGGCGCTGCACGTGCGCCTCGATGACCACCGTGTCGCCCGGGTGGACCGGCCGCCTGTAGCGCACGCGCTCGATCCCCATGAAGTAGATCAGCTTCTCGCGGTTCTCCGGCTTGGCCAGAATGAGGATCGCCCCCACCTGGGCCACGGCCTCGGTGAGAATCGTGGGCGGCAGCACCGGCGGCTGGCCCGTCACGCGCGACAGGTAACTTTCGTCGCCCGTCACGTTCTTGACGCCCACCACGCGCGTATCCACCTCGAACTCCGTGATGCGATCCACGAGCAGGAACGGATAGCGATGTGGCAGGATCCGTTCGATGGCCTGGTAGTCGAAGGGGACGGTCAGTTCCATGCGCTCCGGCAGTATAATCCCCCACTCGCCGCAGGTGTCCGACGTCTCCGTCGCACCATGCGGCGCCCCCGGCACGTGACCCACCCCCATCCGTCCAGCGATCCGGCCCCGGCGGTCCGGGTGATCAGCGATCAGGACACGCTCCGCACGCTGTTCGACCTCGGACGACGGGTGATGTCCGTGCTGTCGCTGGAGGACCTGCTCCAGACGATCCCGCGCCTCATCGGACGCCTGATCCAGTTCGATGCGTTCGCCATCTACATGCTGCACCCCGGGGGCAGCGAACTGCGGGTGGACTACTCGCTCGGCTACCCCGCCGGCGTCGCCGACTCCATCAGGCTCCAGGTGGGCGAGGGGCTGGTCGGGATGGCCGCGCAGGACCGTCGCGCCGTGCTCGTCAACGACCTCGACCAGGACCCGCACTACAAGGGATTCGTTCCCGGCATGCGCTCGTCGATCGTCGTCCCCCTCGTGTACCGGACGCGGACGATCGGCGCGCTCAACGTCCTCTCGGCGCATCGCCACGCGTTCAGCGAGAAGGACCTGGCGATCGTCAGGCAGTTCGGCGTCCACGCGGCGACGGCGCTCGAGAACGCGCGGCTCTACTCGCAGGCGGCCAGGAACGCGCGCGTCTTCGAGACGCTGCTCGAGATCAACCGCGAGATCTCGTCGATCCTCGACATCGACGTCCTGTTCGAGCGCCTCGCCGCCGCCACGCGCAAGGTGATCGACTACAAGGCCTTCGCGATCCTGCTGATGGACGCGCTGTCGCAGCGGCTCGAGGTGAAGCATCTCGCGTCGCCGTACGGCGTCGACGAGCGCGTCACGTCGGTCCCCGTGGGTGAGGGGCTCACCGGATATGCCGCCCTGCACCGCGAGGTGGTGGTGTCGGGCGACGTGCACCAGGACGCGCGGTACATCACGCTCTTCGACTCGGTGACGTCGGAGATGGCGGTGCCCCTGCTCTATCAGGGCGACTGCATCGGCGTGCTCGACCTCAGTACGGAGGAGCGCGACGCGTTCGACGCGGGCGACGTGGAGTTCGCCACGCTGCTCGCCGGGCAGTTCGCGATCGCGATCCAGAACGCACGGTTGTACCAGGAGCTGGCGTCCAACCAGGCGCGCATCGAGCGTGAACTGCGCACCGCGCAGCGCGTGCAGACGGCCCTGCTGCCGCACGAGATCCCCGCGCGCATCCGCGGCCTCGACATCGCCGCGCGTTTCGAAGCCGCGCGTGAACTGGGCGGCGATCTGCACGACTATCTCGATCCGCTCGCCAACCAGCTCGTGGTGGTGCTGGGTGACGTCTCGGGGAAGGGCGTCCCCGCGGCACTCTACAGCGCGTTCGCGTCCGAGCTCGTGCGGTCGCGCACGTACCGGAAGCGCTACGTGCACACGGCCGTCACGCCGGCCAGCGTGCTGCAGATCACCAACACGATCCTCCACGAGCGTCAGCTCCTGGAGATGTACCTCACGCTCTGTTACGCACTGTTCGACGTCAGGCGGCGCACGGTCACGGTGGCCAACTCCGGCGTGCCGTATCCGCTGCGACTCACCGCGGCAGGTGTCGTGGAGTGGATCGACGTGACGGGCGTGCCGCTCGGCTCGTTCCCGGGGATCGAATACGACGAGTGCGTCATTCCTTACACGAAGGGCGACGTGTTCCTGTTCTACTCGGATGGCGTCTCGGAAGCGATGGACCTCGATGGCGACGAGTTCGGCCGCGACCGCATCGCCACCGTCGTCCAGTCGCAGCGTGGCAAGCCGGCGCGCGCGATCGTCGACGCCGTCTTCGACGCCGTGGTCGCCTTCCGCGGCGAGGCCCCGCAGAACGACGACATCACCGTGATGGCCGTCCGCGCCGTATGATGACGGGCACGATGCCGCGATGCCGGGAATGCAGAGCGTGACGACGATTTCCAGAACACGGGTGCGCGTGGGTGTGGTTGGCGCGCTGCTAGCGTGGGCGCTGTTCGGCGTGGGGAGTTCGGTCTGTCGTCTCGCAGCGCAAACGCAGACGGCGGCACCGGCGAGCAAGACCGCCGAACTCGCGACGACGTTCGAGCGACGGCTGGAGGCCATCGCGTCGGGCGTGGACGGCAGCGTCGGCTATGCAGTCGTCGACCTGACGTCCGGCCAGCGCTTCGTCCGTCGCGCCGACGAGCCGTTCCCGACGGCGTCGGCGATCAAGATCGGCATCCTGCACGAGCTGTTCGTGCAGGCCGATGCCGGCCGCGTGGCGCTCGACGACCCGAAGCCGCTGGCGCCATCGAGCCGCGCCGGCGGATCGGGCATCCTCCAGCGCCTCCACGCACCGGTCCTCTCGCTGCGCGATCACGCGCTGCTGATGATCCTCCTCAGCGACAACACCTCGACCAACGTCCTCATCGACACGCTCGGCCGCGAGACCATCGCCAGCCACATGCAGGCGCTCGGCGCGAAGGGCTATCAGCTGCGTCGCCGCATGATGGACGGCGAGGCCGCCACGCGTGGTGAAGAGAACGTCGCCAGCCCGAACGACCTGCTCGTCGTGATGGACGCGATCAGGACGGGCCGCGGCCTCCGGCCGGCGAGCCAGGCCGAGGCGATCCGCATCATGCGCGAGTACGGTCCCACCGCCATCCGCGCCGCCGTCCCCTCCGGCGTCCCCGTCGCCGCCAAGCCCGGCGGTCTCGACGGCGTCCGTACGGAAGTCGCCTGGGTGGATCTGAAAGGCCGCCCGTACCTCCTGTGCGTGATGACCAGCTTCCTCGCCGACTCCTCGTCCGGCGACAAGGCCATCACCGACATTTCACGGGCCGCGTACCAGTACTTCGATCGCCTGGCGCGCGCCGGCGTCGAAGGCCGACTGCTGCCGTAGGAGCCGGAACGTAACCGGCTGCCGGTTGCCCATTGCCGGTTGCCGGTGCTGAGCCCTGCGCTATAGTCGCCCCACCGAGGAGGCCAACATGGCGCAGGACGAGGGATGGGGGCTGGCGCGCATCAGCAAGCTGGCGCTGATCGTGGGCGTGCTGGCCGGCGGATACGTCACGTGCGTGACGAGCGCCCGCAAGGCGCTCATCGCCGGCAACGAGGCGTCGGCGATCGGGTCGTTGCGCAGCATCGGCACAGCGCAGACCACCTACAGCGCGACCGAGTGTACCGGGCGCTACGCGCCGACGCTGACGAGCCTCGGCGCGAAGGGATTGCTCTCCTCCGACCTGACCGTGGCCGACACGATCGAGAGGGGGGGCTACCGCATCGCGATGTCGGTGCCCGCGCAGCCCACCGCCAGCGGTCAGTCGCCGGCCTGCGCCGACTCGGTGACGGCCTTCACCGCCACGGCCGTCCCGCTGGACCCCGGCACCTCGGGTGTTCGCTACTTCATCACCGACGGTTCGAACGAGGTCAGGCAGGCCACTGACGAGTCGTTCAGCGACGCCGCCCCCGTGCGCTAGCCCTGTGCGCATGGATGGGATGGCCGGCTCTCCGCCCTTTTCGGCCCGCGAGAGGCGTCGACGTCGCTAACCTTTACGGTTGGGCTTCTGACCTCGTGAAGCACCCAGATTTTTCGCAGGAAGCACGCGAGTCGGCGTTGGCCCGATTCTTGATGTTTTACCGCGCGAATCCCTTGGCGGAGGCCGGGGGCGACCAATCGGATGGCGACGCCAGGAAGGTGATTGCCCCCAAGGAGTCTTTCAATGAAGCGGATAGCCCTTCTCGCGCTCGCGTCGCTGCTCGTGGCCTCATCGGCCCGGGCGGATTTCATCTACGCGACCGGTACAGACACAGACAACAACGGACGCGACGACCTGTTCACGGTGGATGGTGTGGCCGCGTACATCGTCACGTCGACGGCGAATGGGTGGCCGGTACTGCCAAACGCCGCCATCACCACAGGCAAGTACATCTCCTGGGCGGCCGATCAGTCGAACGCGACTCAGGGGGGCGTGCTTGGCCACACGTACGAGTACGCGTTCTCCTTCAATTGGGCGGGAGCCGCCACCACCACTACGTTCGATTTCCGGTGGTTGTCCGACGACTACCTCACCGACATCAAACTCAACGAGGCGAGCCTGGGCGTGAACAACATCGGCCAGCCCAGTCCGTGGACTACGTCGTACTCGGCCAGCAGGCAGGGGACCGTCGTGTCCGGCCTCAACACGGTGAAGTTCTTCATCGCCAACACTGGTGGGCAGGCGCCGGGCTACCAGGGCGTCAGCGGTCCGACGGGCCTGGCAGCCGACTTCACGGTCCACGGTGATGCCACGTCCGTTCCCGACGGTGGCCTGACGCTCGCACTCCTCGGCTTCGGCCTCACGAGCCTCGGTGTGCTCCGCCGCCGTATCGGCTGACACCGAACTCGTTCGGAGAACCTTGAACGGCCCGCTTGTCCCTTCCCCGGGGGCAGCGGGCCGTCCGTTTGCGCGGCCTCTTCTGCGCCCACGTCCCTTCCCTGCTCATCCCTCCTCCTTTTTCAGCCACCGCTCGAACGGTTCAGATTTTGCTTCAGATGAGCTTGCCGACGTTGAATTGATGAGCTAAATTGTTGAGTCGGAAGATCTTACCGATCTTTGCTCGCTTCTTCTCCCGCCCGACGATTGATGGCGCAAATCACACGAATCGTGTGTGGCACGCCGTTTGGATTTTACGGCAGGGCATGCGAAACACACATTTCGTCATTCGAGCAATGGTCGGGTTGGCAGTTCTCGGGGTCATGGGGGCAGGGCAGGCCCGCGCTGACAACCTCGTCATCAACGGCAGCTTCGAGGATGGTCTCAATGGCTGGACCATCGGCGGCACGGACGGACAGGGCTTCCCTCCCGTCGCCATCCTCTACGACTCCACGGCGGGGTATCCGACCGGCGCGTTCGGTGAGCCGATCCCCCACAACAACGCCTGGACGCCATCAACGGATCCGGTTGGCGATCACGCGGCGTACTTCGTGTCGGATCTGGGCGAGAACCAGAGTCTCTACCAGACGATCCACATCGCCGAGGCCGGGATCTACCAGATCGGCTTCAGCGCCTACGCGCCGCTGAACGGCTACAACAACGCGGGCGACGCCAGCTTCGTGGGGCGGATCGCAGACGATGAACTGGCCAACTACAACGTCCACGAGAGCATGCCGCAGCAGTGGGTGACGTACTCCGGCGCGCAGTACCTCGACGTCGGTCCGTACCTGGTGGAGTTCGTCTTCAACACCAGCCTGGTCCCGTCGGCCGACGTGGTGATCGATCAGGTATACGTCATCAAGGGCAACCCGCAGCAGCCCGTGCCCGACGGTGGGGCCACGCTCGTCCTGCTCGGCCTCGGCCTCACCGGCCTCGGCCTCGCCCGTCGCCGCCGCGGCTAGCCCGCACCAAGGGCGGCAGGCAATCGCGGCAGTTCGAAGGCCAGGGCTCACCCCCTGGCCTTCGTCGTTTCCCACGCCCCTTCGCCAGGCCAGCCAGCTTGCGGTCTGCGCCCGCCGACGCGGCGTCGGCCCGGTTTACGGTTTCGGCTGACATGGCCCCGATGACCGCATCGTCGCCCGGCTGTGGCGACGACACGGAACACATTCCAGTACAACACTTTACGCAGACTCAGCGGAGTATTGCGAGCCGCCCGCTCAGCCGTTGGCACGGGGCGTGCTTTTACAAGACCACGATGAATATGAACAAGTCTCTCGTGCTCGCGTTCGCCGCAACCATGCTCGTGGGTTCGCTGGCGCACGCCGATGTCATTCTGGTTGCCGGAACAAGTGGTGTCGGCGGTGCCGCGGACTTCAGCAACAAGGTCAACTTCGACGACTTGACGCTCGGAAACGCCGCGCAGTCGACCGGCGGCATCACGGTGAGCTTCACCGGCAACGCCGCGGTGGTCAACGGCTCACAGAGCGGAGTGTACGCTGCACCCTTCCTGTCTGGCGCGAACGGTATCGGGTTTGGTTCGCCTGACCAGTTGCCCGTGCCTGGCCAGGATGCGACGAACTACCTGACCACCGGTACCGGGACGGTGACGCTGTATTTCGGAGGGGCGCTCCAGCACTCGTTTGGCCTGCTCTGGGGCTCGGTTGACAACTACAACACGCTCGAATTCAAGAAGGGCGGCGCTGTCGTCACCTCATTCATTGGTAGCCAGGTGCTGGCCGCTGCCAATGGCAGCCAGCAGGCAGACGGCACCGTGTATGCCAACTTCACGTCTGTGAACGGCTTCGACACCGTGGTTGCCAGGAGCACGTCGAACGCGTTCGAGTTCGACAACGTGTCGTACAGCACGCAGCAGATCTCCGTTCCCGATGGTGGCCTGACGCTCGCGCTGCTCGGCCTCGGCCTCTCCGGCCTCGGCCTGATCCGCCGCCGCTTCTGAGAACACCCTTTCCCTGACGGAAGGCCCGGACACCCGGGCCCATCCCGCTTCGAGGCCCGTTGCCTGTGTTCAGGCAGCGGGCCTCTTTTCGTTTATCCCATTTGTCCGCGTCACTCAGCCGTCACCGGACGAGCTTTTGCGGTGTGGTAAGGTCTTCGACTGCGGAAGATCGCTGCCGTGCCGATTGGATGGCCAGCGTCTTTGCAGGTGTTCGACTCGTGTGCGTGCGCCGGCCTGGTTCCGGTGGGCGCGGATCGCTTCAAGACGCGGCGGTCGCGAGATGGGGGATCAACGCCCCATTTCCAGATGTCCCGGCTTCAGAAATGGGACTGACGGGGCGGTAGCACGGACGAAACTCTCAGAATTGACCCATGCCAGACCTCGCCTGGTTCGCCCTTCGTGTCAAGCCCCGCGCCGAGCGCGTGGTGGCGGACGTGCTCGATGGAAAGGGGTATGAGTACTTCCTTCCCATGCACCGCGAGCGGCGCCGCTGGTCGGACCGCGTCAAGACGGTGGACACGCCGTTGTTCGCCGGGTACCTGTTCTGCCGTTTCGATGTGCAGTTCCGCCTGCCAATCCTGACCTCGCCGGGTGTCCTGCACGTGGTGAGCATCGGAAAGGTCCCGGAGCCGATCCCCGACGAGGAGATCGAGTCGCTGCAGGTGCTGACGCGGTCGGGCCTGACGCTCGAGCCGTGGCCGTTCCTCCAGATCGGGGAACAAGTCCGCATCGTGGCCGGCCCGCTCGCCGGCGCGGCGGGTGTCGTGCAATCGGTGAAGGACCGCGATCGCCTGGTGGTCTCGGTCACATTGCTCCAGCGTTCAGTCGCCGTCGTCGTACCCGAATCGTGTCTATGGCCCGCCAGCGCGTGATCTGAGCAGGCAGCAGGAAGGCCGACGCCGAGGCGCTCGAGCCGACCTTCCAGCACCCTTAACCGAGCAAGACCCAACTGGTCCGTGTGACCAGAAGGGCGAAGCTACCCCTGTCCGGCAGCCTTATTTCTTCTTTGCGAGTGTCATTTTGCTCTCCAAGCTGAACCTTTATCGCCGTCATTTCGGCGTCCGGTTGGTACTTCTGGCGGTGCTCGCCGGAGCGGTGTTCGTCAACGTCTCGGCAGCCGCCCCGGCGCTCGCACAAGCCCCGTCGGCACAACCGGATGCGCCCGCACCGGCAGGGGCCGCAGACCAGGGCAGCTTCGTCATCGGGCCCGAGGACGTGCTCGGGATCCTGGTGTGGCGCGAGGCAGACGTGAGCGGCGACGTCGTGGTACGCGCCGACGGCATGATCACGCTGCCGCTCATCCGCGACGTCCAGGCCGCGGGCCTCACGCCCGCCGCTCTCGCAGACAACATCCAGACCGCGCTGCGCGACTTCATCACCGACGCATCCGTCACCGTCGTCGTACGCACGATGAACAGCCGCAAGGTGTTCATCACCGGCGAAGTCGCACGGCCGGGCGCGTATCCGCTCGGGTCCACCACCACGGTGATGCAACTCATCGCACTGGCCGGCGGCGTGGGCGAGTTCGCCAACGCCAACGCGATCTCCGTCCTGCGCGTCGAGAACGGCAGGACGCGGACGTTCCCGTTCGCCTACAAGGACATCACCAGGGGTCGCAAGATGGAGCAGAACATCACGCTGCTGCCCGGCGACACGGTCGTGGTGCCCGCGAAGTAGCCCTCGCACGCACGCAACAGTCGTAAGCAACCCCTGACCCGTCAGTGACAGCTCATCTCGTTCGCGCCGCGTGCCTGGTACTGGCCATCGCCGTCCCGGTTGCGGACGCACGGCAGGCACCCGCCACGCCGCAGCCCGAACAGCCCGCACCGGCGCCACAGCCGCCCGCCACGGGCACGCAGCCCGCGCAGGCCGAACCGGCACCGCCACCGCGCGAAGGCCGGCAGCCGCGCACGTCGCGCCGGTCGCGTCGCGACAAGCCCGCGCCGCCGCGCCGCGAGATCAGCGACACGAACGCGCCGCGCAGCGGCGGGCCCGTTCGCGAAACGGTCACGTTCACGGGAAACATCCAGGCGGGGTACGACGACAACCTCACCGCCGGTCTGGGCAGCGGCGTCGGGATCTCGCCGCGCGCGATGGCCAGCGGCAACACGGGCAGCGCCGACGCATCGCTGGCGTACGTGCGCGGCAACACCTATCACCAGTTGAACCTCGGCACGTCGGGCAGCGTGATGGTCTATCCCGGCTATCTCGACGGCCCGGCGGCCGGCGCCTCGGCCAACATCGGCGGCCGCACCGCGCCGAGCCGCCGCGTCACGCTCAGCGGCGACGCCCGTCTCGGCTACGAGCCCTTCTTCAACGCGTTCAACCCCGGCTCGGCGGGCACGCCACTTCCGCCTGACGTCACGCCGGCCACGCCGGCGACAGGCATCTTCGAGCGTCGCACGCTGACGTCGCGGGCCGGCGCGACCATGGAGACACACCTCGGCCGCCGCGATTCGCTGTCGTTCTCTTACACGTTCGGCAGGCAGTCGTTCCTGGACGATGACACGGGCACCGACGAAGAGACACCGCGCGTGGCCTGGTTCGGCGACAGCACCACCCATACCGCGGGAGCCTCGTTCGCCCACACGGTGAGCGCGGGACTGCGGACGCGCGTCGACTACAGCCGCGCGCAGACGTCGTACGACGGCACGGCGCGCGACGGCTCCCGCCGTGAATCGCGATCGATGCGAACCCAGCGCCTGGAAGGCGGGCTCGACGTGGAGCACGGCGTCGATCGCGGCAGGCGTCTCGTGCGCTGGAACGTGACGGGCGGTGCGGCGTACGTCCAAGCGCAGACGTTTGCCGAGCGCGCGCCGTACGCCGCATGGCTGCCTGTCGGCAGTGCGAGCCTCACGGTGCCGCTCTCGGACAACACCGCCTTCGAGGCCACGTATCGCCGTGAGACGAACCTCCTCCAGGGCGTCACCGATGATGTCTACGCCACGGACACGGTGTCCGCCAACGTGACGATGGCGCTCGGCGCGCGTACCAGCCTCGCGCTCCACACCACGTACGCGAACTGGCAGACGCCGACAGCGGCGGGCGAATCGATGGGACTCGACGTCTACGGCGCCGGCGCGCAACTGCGCGTGCTCCTCTCGCAGTCGGTGGGGATCACGGCCAGCTACGGGTATTACAAACACACGTTCTCGAATCCCGCGGCGTTGCCGGCGGGCTTCCCCTCGGAATACGGCAGAAACTCCGTTCGAGTGGGACTCACATTCATGCTGCCGCTCAAGCGACCGCCGGCTCCACGCGCGGCGCGCGCGGCAATGCCGTAGTCCATCCTCATGCTTCCAGGACGACAACTCTCGCCTCACGCGGTCCTGTTCCTGCTGCGCCGCTGGCGGTGGCTCCTCATCGCCCCGACGCTGCTCGGCATGATCGGCGGGCTCCTCTACTCGCGCTGGGCGCCGAGCCTCTATCGCTCCGACGCGCTCATCCAGATCGTCCCGCAGCGCGTGCCGGAAAGCTACGTCAACGCCACTGTCACCGAGCGCGTGGAAGACAGGCTGCGTGCCATCGGGCAGCAGGTGCTGAGCCGCACGCAACTCGAGAAGCTGATCACCGACTTCTCGCTGTTCCCCGAGGAGCGCGCGAGCAAGCCGCTCGAAGACGTGGTCGAGTTGATGCGCACGCGCATCTCCATCGCACCGGTCGTGGAGCGCAACGCGTCGGCGCGGCGCAACGAGTCGGAGGCCTTCCGCGTGTCGTTCGACTACGAGGACGCCGGCACCACGCAGAAGGTGGTGGAGAAGCTCGCCAGCTTCTTCATCGACACGAACGCGCGTGAGCGCGGCACGCAGGCCGACCAGACGAGCGCGTTCCTCGAAGCGCAGATGAACGATGCGCGCACGCGCCTCGAGCAGCAGGAGCAGCGCCTCAAGACCTTCCGCGAACGCAACGCCGGCAGCCTGCCCACGCAGACGCAGGCCAACATGCAGGCGATCCAGAACGCGCAGATGTCGCTCCAGGCCATGGTGGAGTCGCTCGCGCGCGACACCGACAGGAAGCTGATCCTCGAACGGCTCTACAACGAGTCGACCGCCGAGGCGCAGGCCCCGCAGGACGGTGCCGTGGCACCGGACCCCGCGTCCGGCGCGCTGCCCGTCGATGCCACTCCCGCGCGTCGTCTCGAAGCGGCACGACAGACGCTCGCGCAGATGGAGCTCCGGTTGAGCGACAAACATCCCGACATCACGCGCATGCGGCGCGCGATCGAGGAGCTCGAGAAGCAGGTGGAGACCGCCTCGCTCCAGCGTCCCGTGTCGCCCGACGGCGCCATCGCGGATCGCCCCGTGTCTCCCGAGGAGGCTCGCCGGCGCGACAAGCTGCGCGAGCAGCGCGCCGAGATCGAGAGCCTCAACAGGCAGATTGCCTTCAAGACCACCGAGGAGCAGCGGATGCGCGCGCTCGTCGCGAGCTACCAGTCCCGTCTCGAAGCCGTGCCCGGCGTGGAGTCGGAATGGGTGGCCCTCACGCGCGACTACGACACGCTGCAGGCCACGTATCGCGATCTGCTCGCCAAGAGCGAGAGCTCGAAGATGGCGGCCAGCCTCGAACAGCGACAGATCGGCGAACAGTTCCGCATCCTCGACTCGCCGCGCGTCCCGGAGCGTCCGTTCAGCCCGAACCGCGGCCGCATCAACGCGATGGCCACCGCCGGCGGCCTGGCGGTGGGGCTCGGCCTGGTGGCCCTCATGTTCCTTCGCGACTCGACGATGCGCTCCGAGTCGGACGTCATCGGCGCCATCGACATCCCCGTGCTGGTGACAGTGCCGTACGTGACGAGCGCCGAAGACATCGCCAGCCGGAGACGAGGTCGCTTGGTCGAAGTCTTCGCCGGCGCGACGACCCTGGCGGCGATTGCCGGGCTCGCCTGGGTGTTGCAGTTGTGGAGATACGTACTGTGAATGCGCCAACGAGGACCGTGCCCGTGCGATTCGACGCCGGTACCGCCGAGCGTCTCGTCGCCTCGACGCACGCCACCCCAGCCCTGCTCGAACAGTTCCGCAACCTGGCGGCGCTGCTCGACCGCACGCAGCGCGAGCGCGTGCTGCGCAGCCTGGTGATCACGTCGCCCGCACCGGGCGACGGCAAGAGCCACGTGGCCACGAACCTCGCGCTCACGTTGAGCGATTCATACAGGCGCAAGGTCCTGCTCGTCGACGCCGACCTGCGCCGGCCGACGCTGCACACGCTGTTCCGCATCCCGCCGAGCGCGCAGGGTCTCGCCGAGGCCCTCGCCGCCGAAGAGGAGCAGTTGCCAGACGGCGTGCGTGTGACAGAGCAGCTCACGGTCATCCCCGGCGGCCGCCCCAATCCGAATCCCGTCGGCGATCTGGCGTCGGGCCGGCTGTCGCGCCTGATCGCGAAGGCCGTGTCGCGCTACGACTGGGTGCTGATCGACACGCCGCCCGCCGCCGGCCTGGCCGACGCGCGCATCGTGAGTGAAGCGGCGGACGCCACGCTCGTCGTGGTGCGCGCCGGCGTCACGCGGTTCCCCGACCTGTCGGACGCCGTGCAGGCGCTCGGCGCGGAACGCGTGCTGGGCGTGGTGCTCAACGCCGCGGACCCGTCCGAGATTCGCGGCGACGACTACTACGGTGCCTACTACAACGCCGGCGCGCGGTGACGGGCCGTCGCCGAATGGACCGACCCACGCGGGACTGACAGTCATGGCCGTGCAACCCAGACCGAGACCCATCCGCGTCCTCGATGCCGCCACCGGCAGCGGCGAGTACGACGAGGAGACGTTCCGCTACTTCCTCGCCATCGAGCAGGCGCGGTCGGCGCGCGCGTGTCAGCCGATCCGGTTGCTGCTGGCCACCGTGGAGTCGGACTCCGGCGAATCGGACGCCTTCCCATCGTCAACGGCCGAGCGGCTGTTCGACGCCATGCGTGGCGTGTTGCGAGATACGGACGTGGTCGGCTGGTACCAGCAGGATCGCATCGCCGCGGCGGTACTGACGGCGTTGCCCGCGATCGACGAGAGCAAGATCGCGCAACTCGAGAAACGCGTGACCGAAGAACTCCTGCGCCGGCTGCCCTCGTCGGTGGCGGCCAGCTTGAGGTTGCGTGTGGTTCACCGCGACATCGCGGAGCGGGGTACGGCATGAACGCAACGGTACTCACCTTCACCGGAGTGCCTGCCGCGACGATCGCGGCGCGGCGGCGCCGGACGCGCGACGTTTACGTGCTGGGCGAGACGCTCTTTGTCGACGCGGTGCAGCGAGAGCGGCGGCGCGCCGACCGCACGGCCACGCCGTTCGCGGTGCTCGTGCTCGACATGACGCACACGCGCGGCTCCGCCCCGTGGCCGTCGGTGCTTCGTGCGGCGGCGGCCGTGCGTCGCGACGTGGACGCGGTGGGCTGGCTCGAAGCCGATGCCGTCCTGGGCATCCTGCTGCCGGACGTCACCTTGACGTGCGCCATGCGCGTCATGCGCCACCTGCGTCGTCACCTGTCGCAGCACCTGGGTGAGGCGGCGTCCGGCGTCGTCTCGATGCGCCTGTACATCCACGGACTCGAGCTCGACGCGGAAGGTCCGGCGCTGCCTCCCGTCGATCTGTTGCTCGACGCGTTCGCGCCCGAACGGGCGCATGTGGCGAGCGCCGCCGCCAAGCGCGCACTGGACGTGGTGGGCAGTGCCGCCCTGCTGCTCCTGTTCTCGCCCGTGATGCTGGTGGCGTGGGCGCTCGTGAAGTGGACGTCGAAGGGCCCCGCGCTCTTCCGCCAGTCGCGCATCGGCAGGCGTGGCGAGCCGTTCACGATGCTGAAGTTCCGCAGCATGCGCGTGGATGCCGGTCATGCCGTCCACGACGACTACGTCACCTGGTTCATCACCGCCAGCGGCAAGGAGCCGCGCAAGGATGGCGTCGTCTACAAGCTCACCAACGATCCGCGGATCACGCCGGTGGGCAACGTGCTGCGCAAGACGAGCCTCGACGAACTGCCGCAGTTCTTCAACGTGCTGCGGGGAGAGATGTCGCTCGTGGGCCCGCGCCCGCCGCTGCCGTCGGAGGTGGACATGTACCAGCCCTGGCACCGCCGCCGCGTGCTCGAAGCCAAGCCCGGGATCACGGGGCTCTGGCAGGTCAACGGCCGCAGCCGCACCACGTTCGACGAGATGGTACGCATGGACCTGCAGTACGCGCGCACGCGCACGCTGTGGGGCGACCTGAAGATCCTCGCCGCCACGCCGTTCGCGATGGTGAAGGGGGCCGCCTGATGGAGCAGTCGCCGTATCTCGCGATTGCACCTGACGTGAAGCTGGGCAAGGACGTCAGGCTCTCGAAGTTCATCAACCTGTACGGCTGCGCGATCGGCGACGAGACGAAGATCGGGGCCTGCGTCGAGATCCAGAAGGGCGTCACCGTCGGCAGGCGCTGCAAGATCTCGAGCCACACGTTCATCTGCGAAGGCGTGACCATCGAGGACAACGTCTTCATCGGGCACGGCGTGACGTTCACCAACGACGTCTTCCCTCGCGCCACGACAGCCGACGGCGAGCTCCAGACGGAAGCCGACTGGACGGTGGAGCCGACGCTGGTGAAGCGCGGGGCTTCCATCGGCTCCGGCGTCACCGTCCTGCCGCGCCTCACCATCGGCGAGGACGCCATCGTCGGCGCCGGCAGCGTGGTCACGAGAGACGTCCCCCCCCGCACGATCGTGGCCGGCAACCCCGCCCGCATCCTGCGCCCCATCGACCCGTAAGGTGTAGCCGTCGGACTTGTCCGACGGTCAGTGATCTCCGCCCGCCGGATGAAATCCGGCGGCTGCATCGATACCGCAAAGAACACAATGATTCGCATAGGCGTGATTGGCTACGGCTACTGGGGCCCCAACATCGTGCGCAACCTCGTGGGCCTCGACGGCTGCGAGGTGGTGTCGGTCTGCGACAGCAACCCGAAGGCTCTCGCCCGGGTGCAGAAGCTGTATCCGGCCATCCGCGTCACCACCGATTCGGCCGACGTGATCGCCGACGCGACCATCGACGCCGTGGCGATCATCACCCCCGTGTGGACGCACTACGAGCTCGCGAAGGCCGCGCTCCTCCAGGGCAAGCACGTGTTCGTGGAGAAGCCCTTCACGACGACGTCCGAGCAGGCCGAAGAGCTCATCGCGATCGCGGATCGGAGAAACCTCCGCATCATGGTGGACCACACGTTCCTCTTCACGGGCGCCGTGCGGAAGATCAAGGAACTGGTGGACGCCGGTGCGCTCGGCCCGCTGCTCTACTTCGACTCGTCGCGCATTAACCTCGGACTCTTCCAGCACGACGTCAGCGTGATCTGGGACCTCGCCCCGCACGACCTCTCGATCATGGATCACCTGATCGGGAAGGACCCCGAAGCCGTGGTCGCCACGGGCAGCACGCACTTCGGCCAGCACGCGGACATCGCATTCGTCACCGTGTACTTTCCCGACAACGTCATCGCGCACGTCAACGTCAACTGGCTCTCGCCGGTGAAGGTGCGCACGACCATGATCGGGGGGCGCGACAAGATGCTGGTGTGGGACGACGTCGAAGTGGACGAGAAGCTGAAGATCTACGACAAGGGCGTCACGGTGACCGGCGCCGAAGGAATCCACAACCTGCTCGTGAGTTACCGCTCCGGCGACGTGTGGTCGCCGAAGGTGCCGCAGACCGAGGCGCTCACGGCGGAACTCGGCTACTTCCTCGAATGCATCGGCAACGGTGCCACGCCGTTCAACGACGGCGTCGCCGGCCTGCGCGTGGTACGCCTGCTCGAAGCGGCGGACCGCTCACTCGACGCGCAAGGCAGGGTCGTGGCCCTGGCCTGATCGTGCATCCGCTGGTCGAATACTTCCGCTGTCCCGAGACGCATGCCGCCTTCCGCGCGGCAGGCGATCTTCCCTCCGCCGCCGGGTATTTCAGGTTCGGCGATGCCATCGCGTATGGCAGGCAGAAGGCGGGATCGGCGTCGGCCACGCCGACGGGCGCGTTGACGGACGTGGGCGCGGCGATCGGGCAGGCGTCCGATCTGGCGGCGGCACCGTTGGACATCGCGGAAGTGGTGGCGAACCTGCGGCACGAGCTGTATCCGGAAGCGCAGCGTGCGATCCGCGACGTGTCGTCGCCGAGCGCGATCCGCGCGTTGTACTACCTGTTCCGGCCGCTGATGCCGGTGGCCTTCCGCAAGCACCTCCAGCGGCTGCACTGGCAGGGTTGGCGCAACACGCCCTTCCCGCGGTGGCCCGTGGAGACCGCGGTGGACGCGGTGATGCGCGAGGCGGTGCGCCTCTCGCTCGCGCACGGTGCGGTGAACGACTTCCCGTTCATCTGGTTCTGGCCCGACGGCGCACCGGGCTGCGCGATGATGACGCACGACGTCGAGGGCATCGCGGGAACGGCGTTCTGCGATCGGCTCATGGACGTTGATGCGCGATACGGCATCCCGTCTTCGTTCCAGGTGGTGCCGGACCCGCCGCCCAATCGTGGATCGCGCGAGGCGACGCGCGCGCTGGTCGAGCGTCTCCGGTCGCGCGGCTTCGAGGTCAACGTCCACGACCTCACGCACGATGGCGGTCTCTTCAAGGAGCGTGAGCGCTTCCTGAAGCACGCGGCCACCATCAACGCGCGGGGCCGCGAGTTCGGGAGCCGCGGGTTCAGGTCTGGCGCGATGTATCGCCGGCAGGACTGGTTGGCGAAGCTGGACATCGCCTACGACATGTCTGTGCCGAACGTGGCGCATCTCGAACCCCAGCGTGGCGGCTGCTGCACGGTGATGCCCTACTTCAACGGGCACGTGCTCGAACTGCCGCTGACGATGGCGCAGGACTACACGGTGTTCCACGTGCTCGACGACTATTCGACGCGGTTGTGGGACGAGCAGCTCGATCTCGTGCTCGCCCAGCATGGGCTCGCGTCGTTCATCGCGCACCCCGACTACCTGACGGCGCCGCGCGCGCTCGCCGTGTACGAGCAGTTGCTGGCGCGGCTCACGCAGTTGCGCGAGGAGCAGGGTCTGTGGATCGCCCCGCCCGCCGGCGTCGACCAATGGTGGCGACAGCGGCAGGGGATGACGCTCGTCTCCGACGGCAACGGGTGGCGCGTACGCGGCCCCGGCAGCGACAGGGCCCGCGTGGCGCACGCCCGGCTCGAGGAGCACGGCCGCGTGGTGTACGACGTGGAGCGCGCCCGCCGCGCCGCATGACGCAGGCCGCATGACGAGCGTCCACGTGATGGATCCACTGGACGACCCGCGCTGGGCGGCGTTCATCGAGCATCATCCGCGTGCAACGGTCTTCCATTCACCCGCGTGGCTTCGTGCGCTGCGCGACACATACGGATACGAACCGTTCGTGCTGACGACAACCGGAGATGGTGCACTCGACGATGGCCTCGTGGCGTGCCGCGTGCGCACCTGGTGGGCGAAACGCCTCGTGGCCCTGCCGTTCTCCGATCACTGCGATCCGCTCGTGCGGAAGGACGGGGATGCCGAGGCGCTGTACGCGGGACTGCGTCGGCGGATGGAAGACGGCCAGTGGCGCAGCGCCGAGGCGAGGCCGTTGACAGTGGCGTGCGGCTGGCCCGCCGCCTCGTCGTACGCGATCCACGCGCTCGACCTGTCGCGCCCGCTGGACCGGGTCTTCGCGGGCTTCCACGCGTCGAGCACGCGCCGCGCGATTCGTCGTGCGGAACGGGAAGCGCTGTCTTACGAGAGCGGCAGGTCCGACGCGCTCATCGCCACGTTCTTCGGCCTCCTCCGCCTCACCCGTCGTCGTCACGGCGTGCCGCCGCAGCCGATCGCGTGGTTCCGCGCGCTCGCGCACAGGTGCGCCGACGCGTTCACCGTCCACGTGGCGCGCAAGGCGGGCAGGGCGATCGCCGCGATCGTCACGCTGCGCTTCGCACGCACGCTGGTCTACAAGTACGGCGGATCCGACGCCCGCGATCACGCGCTGGGCGGCATGCCGTTCCTCTTCTGGCGCGTGATCCAGCAGGCCCACGCCGACGGCATCGAGACTCTGGACCTCGGTCGATCGAACTTCGATCAGCCAGGCCTCATCGCCTTCAAGAACCACCTCGGCGCAGAGCAGAAAGTGCTGACGTACCACCGGATTCCGGGCACGGGGCACCGGGCACCGGGCACCGTCACGAAAGACGCGAGCCTTCTGGCGAGAGCCGCTCGTGCAACTCTGGTTCGCCTGCCGGACCCACTGTTCGACATGTCTGGCCGAGTACTGTACCGCCACCTCGGCTGATCTTTCTCCTTTTCCGTAGGTCGTAGCCACGCGCTTCTGCCCCTGAGCCGTAAGCCCTCATGTCCACACCCGTTCCGTTCCTCGATCTGATCACCCCCCACCGCGAACTGGAAGACGAGCTCGTCGACTCGTTCCGCCAGGCCCTCCGCTCCGCCGCCTTCATCGGCGGCGCGCAGGTGGAGGCGTTCGAACGCGAGTTCGCCGAGTTCTGCGGCAGCAGATACTGTGTGGGCGTGGCCAACGGCACCGACGCCGTGCGCTTCGCGCTGATGGGCGCGGGCGTGGGGAAGGGCGACGCGGTGGTCACCGTGTCGCACACATTCATCGCGACGACGGAAGCGATCAGCCAGGCGGGCGCCGAGACCGAGTTCGTGGACATCGACGCGCGCACGTACGGCATGAGTCCCGACGCACTCGAGGCGTACCTCGCCGCGTGCGCCACGGACGCGGCCACCGGCCGTCCGGTCGGCCAGCGCACAGGGAAGCCGATTCGCGCCGTGGTGCCTGTCCATCTCTACGGCCAGGTGGTGGACATCGAGGCGATCCAGGCGATCGCCGAGCGCTACGGTCTCATCGTTGTGGAAGACGCCGCGCAGGCGCAGGGCGCCGCGCGTCGCATGAGCGACGGCACGTGGCGCCGCGCCGGCTCGTTCGGCAGGGCCGCCGCGTTCAGCTTCTACCCGGGCAAGAACCTCGGCGCGTGCGGCGAAGCGGGCGCGGTGACCACAGACGATGCCGACGTGGCCGCAACGATCCGCATGCTGCGCGAGCACGGCCAGGCGCAGAAGTACTACCACGACCTCGAAGGCTGGAACGGCCGCCTCGACGCGATCCAGGCCGGCTTCCTCCGCATCAAGCTGCGGCGCCTTGCGGCCTGGAACGACCAGCGCCGCGAATCCGCCGCGCGCTACGCCGAGCTCCTCGCCGGCGTCCCGGACATCACGCTGCCGTACGAACCCGACGACAGCCGCGGCATCTATCACCTCTACGTGATCCGCCACCCCCACCGCGACGCGCTCGCCGAGCACCTCAAGGCACAGGGCGTACACACGGGCCTCCACTACCCGCTGCCTGTCCACCTGCAGAAGTGCTATCGCGAGTGGGGTTACGCGGAAGGCGCGCTGCCCGTGACGGAAAAGGCCGCGAAGGAGATCCTGTCGCTGCCGATGTTCCCGGGGCTGACGAGCGCGCAGCAGGAAAGAGTGGCAGGCGCTCTGGCAGCCACCGGAGTTGCAGCGACCCTTTGACCTACCGATGATAGGAGTCGCAGCCGAGTCGCACGAAATGCCTGCTGTGCGCGAGTTCTTCGAGCTGTTCAAGACACCATGGGAGCCGGCGGTGCCCGGTCGTGCCTACCCCGTGGTTCTCGCAACGGGGGAAGCCGCACCGACCGGCGCGCGCCTTGTTCTGCAGTTCGGCGGCCGTGTGCTGCCCATGGACACACGTCTGGGCGTGCCAGCGATCGTGTGCGACGGGCCGCGTGACATCGAACTCGCGGCCTCGCGCGCCGTCCTGTATGGACGTTCCTGCCGTTTCGATCCCTCGCGAGAGAGTGCCGCCGCAACGTCGGAGCATGGACTTTCCTACATCACGCGACTGGATGGCACTGTCTGCGAGCGCATTGGCTACGACCTCTTCGGCGAGGTCAGCCATCTGCTTGCCCGCGGCCAGCCGGTAGAGCGCGCCGGATTGCCTGCTCTCGATCTGCACATTGATCATCTGCGCACGAGGCTTCGCGCACACGGCCTGTCTTTTGTCGAAGTACCGCCGCATCCGGCGGGGTATCCGTTCATCTGCTGTCTCACGCACGACATCGATTTTGCGGGCATTCGACGCCACGGTTTCGATCGCACCGTTGGAGGGTTCATCGCACGCGGAACTGTCGGGAGCGTGCGCGACGTGTTCACGGGTCGTCGGACGATGGCGGAAGCGGGAAGGAACATGAGGTCGGTCGCCTCGCTGCCGTTCGTCCATTGCGGAGCCTCGCAGGATCCATGGCGGCCGTTCGAGGCCTATCGTCACCGGGATGCGCCACGGCGCGCGACCTACTTTGTCGTGCCTCGTCGCGATCATGCGGGTCAATCACCGGATGGCAAGCCACGGCCCACGCGCGCAGTGCGATACGAAGCCGCCGACGTCTCGCGCGAACTCGTGACGTGTACCGAGGCCGGACACGAAGTGGCGCTGCACGGCCTCGACGCGTGGCAGGGCCACGCGCAGGCGATGACCGAGCGTCAGCGGGTGGAGTCAGCGTCGCAGTCACCTGTGTCTGGCGTACGCATGCACTGGTTGTACTTCGACGCGGAGTCGCCGGCGCATCTCGATGTCGCGGGTTTCTCCTACGACTCGACGTGCGGGTACAACGAGACCGTCGGATATCGGGCGGGCACCGCGCAAGCGTTCACGCCGCCTGGATGTGCGTCGCTCCTCGAGCTGCCCCTTCACGTGATGGATACGGCGCTCTTCTACCCGGATCGCCTGGGTCTCGCGCAGGACGAGGGGGTTGCCAGGTGCCTTCCGATGGTGTCGCGCGCAGCACAAGAGGGCGGAACGGTCGTTGTCAATTGGCACGATCGCAGTCTGGTTCCCGAACGGTTGTGGACGCGCGCGTATGACGCGCTGCTGTCGGAACTGGATGGCCACCAACCGTGGTACGCGACAGCTCGCGACGCCGCGGCGTGGTTCCGCAAACGCCGCGGCGTCTCATTCGCAAGGCGCGCGGACGATTCAATCAGCGTTGACCCCGGTGCGGGAGAAGACCCGGTGCCAGGGCTGTTGGTCGCCGTCGATACGCCATCGGGCCGCGCGAGCAGTGATTTGACGTCGGCACATGGCATCGGGATATCGCTGTCGTGACAGGTCCGACGCCGACCGTTGCGATGGTGGTGTACACGCTGTATGTGACGGACGCTCGCGTCCGCCGAGAAGCGGAGACGCTGGCAGCCGCTGGATTCAGGGTGGTGTGCTTCTGCAATCGCGCCGGGGCGGAACCCCGTCGCTACGAACTGGCAGGCGTGGAGGTGTGCGAACTCGACGTGCCGAAGTACCGCGGCAAGAGCGGACTTGCCTACGCCGCGTCGTACGGCCGCTTTCTGGCCGCGGCGTCCGTCGCGTGCGCACGTCTTGGACGACGCGAACGACTGGACGTCGTCCATTGTCACAACCTTCCCGATCTGCTCACGTTTGCTGGTCTCGTCCCGCGCTGGCGCGGATCGAAGGTCATCCTCGATATCCACGACTCCATTCCCGAGACGTTTTCCAGCAAGTTCTCCGGCAGTGCCTGGCGCTGGTGGCTGCTGTGCCTCGAAGAACGGCTGGGGATGTTCCCGGCGCATCGCGTCATCTGCGTGAACCATCCGCAGAGGGATGCGCTGGTGTCTCGCGGCCTTCGGGAAGACAAGGCGTTCGTGTCGATGAACGTGCCCGATCCTCGGATCTTCACGAGGGTCGAGGGCACACACTCGAGCGAGCGTGACACATTCAACCTCGTCTATCACGGCACGATGGCCGAGCGCCTTGGCGTGGACCTGGTGATTCGTGCCGTGCACACGCTGCGCACCCGAGTACCCGGCCTGAAGCTCCACCTGTGGGGAGGCGGTGACGATCTCGAGGCGTTCTCGCGTCTGGCCTCCCACCTGGGTGTAGACGACCGAGTGGAGTTCAAGCCACAGGGCTATCGACTCGAGGAGTTGCCAGGCAGGCTTGCCGCCATGGATGTGGGTGTCGTCGGGAACCGGCGTTCCCCTGCCGGTGAACTCATGCTGCCGGTCAAGCTGCTCGAGTACACGGCACTCGGCATTCCCGCCGTCGTGCCGCGGTTGCGCACCATCGAGCACTACTTCTCGCCGGACATGGTGTCGTACTTCGAACCCGAGGACGTCGGGTCCATGGCTGATGCGATCGAGCGGCTGCACGCGGATGTCACTCGTCGTACGACGCAGGCCGCCGCCGCGAGGACGATACTCGATCGATACGGTTGGGACCGGCAGGGCCCGGCTCTTGTGTCCTTCTATGAAGACCTCGTCGGTGGTGCTTCACCGGCTGCTACTCGCGTGGTGCAATCGTGACGACGAGCAAGGTCATGGCGAACGTCGACCTGGGTCTCGGATGCGAGATCGAAGAGTTCTGCCTCATCGGCGTGCCGCCTCGAGGGCACGCCGAAGGCGAATTGGTCACGCGAATCGGTGATCGCGCCGTGATTCGCTCGCACGCCGTCATCTATGCGGGGAACGTGATCGGGGCGAACTTCCAGACCGGCAACAAGGTCAACATCCGGGAGTCCAACACGATTGGTGCGGACGTCAGCATCGGCACGCTGTCTGTCGTCGAGCATCACGTCAGCATCGGCGATCGCGTGCGCATCCATACGCAGGCCTTCGTACCCGAGTACTCGGTTCTCGAAGACGACTGCTGGATCGGGCCCAACGTCGTGCTGACCAACGCGCGGTATCCGCAGGCCCCTGGCGTCAAGGACTCACTGAAGGGGCCTGTCGTCAGACGCGGCGCGAAGATCGGCGCCAACGCGACGCTGCTGCCGGGCGTCGAGATCGGCGAGGGCGCGGTCGTCGGTGCCGGCGCCGTCGTTGTCCACGATGTCCCGGCGGGCGCCGTTGTCGTCGGCAACCCCGCGCGCATCGTCAATCGCGTGGCCAATCTTCCGTACGCGATGCCGGACCAGGCGTGACCAGGAGTCAATCAATGCCTACCAGCCAGGTGCAACTGCACGTTCCGTTCGTGGACCTCAAAGCCCAGTACGCGTCGATCAAGCCGGAGATCGACGCGGTGATGGCCGAGGTCCTCGCCACCACGGCCTTCATCGGTGGTCCGTTCGTCAAGGCATTCGAGAACGCGTTCGCGCGCTATTGCGGTGTCGATCATTGTGTCGGTGTCGGCAACGGGACGGACTCTCTCGCTCTGGCCCTCCGCGCTGTTGGCGTCGGCCCCGGGGACGAGGTGATTGCTCCCGCGAACAGCTTCATCGCCACGTCCGAAGCCATCACGATGGCAGGCGCGAGCGTGGTGTTCGTGGACATCGATCCGCGTACGTACAACATCGATGTGTCCAGGCTTGAGGAGCGCATCACGCCGCGCACGCGAGCGCTCGTCCCCGTTCATTTGTACGGCCAGCCCGCCGATCTCGAGCCGATCCGCACGATCGCACGCAAGCACGGCTTGTTCGTGATTGCCGACGCGGCCCAGGCCCACGGAGCCTTGTACAAGGGGCAGCCGATCGCCACGTTGGCCGATCTCACGTCCTACAGCTTTTACCCCGGGAAGAATCTCGGAGCTTACGGAGACGCTGGGGCCGTCGTGACCAACGATGAGGAGTGGGCCATTCGAGTGCGGCGCCTGGCCAACCACGGGAGGACGGCGAAGTACGACCACGACGTGGAGGGTGTCAACAGTCGCCTCGACGGACTGCAGGCGGCGGTGCTCGGCGTGAAGCTCCCGCACATGCCGGCCTGGACCGCCGCGCGACGCGCCAATGCGGCGCACTACGACAGGGCTCTTGCCGGCAGTGGTATCGTCACGCCGCGAACGCTCGACGACGTACAGGCCGTCTATCACCTCTACGTGGTGCGCGTTCCTGCGGAGCGTCGCTCCGCGATCCAGGAGACGCTCAAGGGTGCCGGCGTGGAGACGGGCATTCACTACCCGATCGCGTTGCCGCGGCTCGGCGCCTACAGGCACCTCAATCACGAGGCTGATGACTTCCCCGAGTCCGTCAGGGCGTCGAGCGAGATCCTGTCGCTTCCGATGTTCGGTGAATTGACGTCCGGCCAGATTGACCATGTGGTCGCAGCGCTCCGGAATGCGCTCTGAGTCGTGCTTCGCTACGCCGTCGTCACACCTGCCAGAAACGAAAGCGGATACATCGATCACACGCTCGCGTCGATGGCCGGCCAGACGGTTCCGCCGGAGCGCTGGGTTGTCGTGGACGACGGCTCGACCGACGACACCGCGGAACTCGTGCAAGCGTACGCAGACAAGTACTCGTGGATCGAACTGATCCGCCTGCCCGCTGGTCGCCAGCGCACGTTCGCCGCGAAGGTCGGTGCCTTCGATGCGGGTTACGCCAGGCTCGAAGGTCTCGACCTCGACGTTGTTGCGAACCTCGATGCGGATATTTCGTTCGACTCTGACTATTTTGCGTTTCTCCTCGACAAGTTCGCCGAGGATCCCCGTCTCGGAGTCGCCGGCACGCCGTTCGTGGAAGAGGGCGTGCAGTACGACTACCGCTACACCAACGTTGCGCACGTGTCCGGCGCGTGCCAGTTGTTCCGGCGGGAATGCTGGAACGAGATCGGTGGCTACGTTCCCATCGAAGGCGGCGGCATCGACTGGGTGGCCGTGACCACGGCACGGATGCGCGGGTGGACGACGCGGACGTTCACCGAGCGCACGTGCCAGCATCACCGCGCCATGGGCACGGGGGCGAGGCGCGGGCAACTGCGTGCCCTCTATCGCCACGGCCGAAAGGACCATGCGCTTGGCGGACACCCGCTCTGGCAGATGTTCCGGGCCGCGTATCAGATGACAAGGCGACCTTTCCTCACGGGTGGCGGCGCACTCCTTCTCGGGTACGCGTCGGCGTGGCTGACACGCGCTCCCCGTTCCGTGTCGGATGAGCTGATGCGATTCAATCAACAAGAGCAGCTGACCCGCTTGCGAGCGGCACTGCGATTGCCAGGCGGCAAGTGACGAACTCAACTGTGCAGAAGACCGACGGCCCCTCTCTGGCGGAGGGCCCGCGCGGCGATGGTGCCGCAGACCCCGTGTACACGAGCCTCAAGGCCGTCGAGCACTGGGTCGAGGCGCACGACTACATGGCGTACGAGCCGTTCGACGGCTTGTCCTCGCCGTTGCGACGTCTGACCGGCGGCAGCCTGTTTCTGGACCGCCTGCTGATGCAGGCGGTTCGCCAGAGCCCGATCAACCTCCGTCCCTGGATCGGCATCAAGCCGCTGCCGTCAACCAAGGGCCGCGGCTACATGGCTGCCGGCTACATCACCATGTATCAGGTGACTGGTGATGCGTCGTACGCAGAGCGTGCCCGGCAGTGTCTCGACTGGCTCATCGCTCACAAGTCCCCTCGATTCGAGCAGTTCTCGTGGGCGAACCACTTCGACTTCGCGAGTCGCGGCGGCCGCTACTCGAAGGACGAGTCCATCATCGTGTGGACGGCGCTCATCGGCCAGGCCTTCCTTGACGGCTACGAGACTCTAAGGGACGAACGATACCTGGAGATTGCCCGGAGCGCATGCCAGTGGGTTCTCGCCCTGCCCCGTGAGAAAACGGCGACGGGCACCTGTCTCAGCTACCACATGATCGAGCAGGAGTCGATCCACAACGCCAACATGCTGGGCGCTGCCCTGCTCGCGAGAACCGGGGCAATCCTCGGCAGCGCCGAGCACCTGGATGTGGCACGGAGCGCCATGCTCTACAGCTGCAGTCGCCAGCGCGAGGACGGAGCATGGTGGTACGCCGAAGAGGAGAAGTACCACTGGATCGACAATTTCCACACCGGATACAACCTGGACGCACTCGACTGTTACGCTGCCAGTACGGGGAGTGCAGAGTTCGGGCAGGCAGTGCAGCGCGGCCTCCGGTTCTACAAAGACCACTTTTTTGAGGCGAACGGTTGTCCGCGGTACTACCACAACCGAACGCAACCCATCGATTCGCAGTGCGCCGCCCAGTCGATCGAGACACTTTCCAGGTTCGCGCACCGCGACCCTGCGTGCCGCGAGCTGAGCGCGCGAGTCGCCAGGTGGACGATCGACAACATGCAGGACCGAGATGGCCACTTCTACTATCGAGCGTATCCGCTCATCAAGGCAAGGGCTCCGATGCTGCACTGGGCGCAGGCGACAACGTATCGAGCCCTCACGCTGCTGCTGGGAACGCTGCGGCCAGGTAATCTTATCTACTGATGGCAGGTCTCGCTGGAATCATTGGCGATGTGGCTGCGACGAGTCAAGGGACTACAGTCGCAGCGATGCTGCAGTTGATGATCAAGGCGCCGTTTCACGCTGGCGACCAGCTGCGCATGGACGGTGTCCCGGTTGATATCTGCTGGTCAGGCCATGGTGACGCCTTTCCGAATGGACACCCTCTCGTCGTTCGCCGCGACGACGTCGTGGTGGTTGTGGCGGGCCAAGTCTTCGTCGACGAGCCGTTCCACGGGGCTCTGCACTGCGTCCCGTGGGTTGAGCGCCTGTGTCACGCCTGGTGTACAGATGACCGTGCCCGCCTCGAGGCAACGCTGCAGACGTTGAACGGCACGTTCGCGGGAGTCCTTGTCGACCCGAAGACAGGTCGGAGTGCGCTGTTCACGGACAGGTTCGGGATCCAGCGCGTCTTTCTGCAGGACACACGAGCTGGAATTCGTTTCGCGTCGACGGCGAGCGTCCTACTTCAGACGAGCCAGCGCCGAGGTGATTTCGACGAGCAGGGGATTGCGGAGATGCTCCTGTGCGGGTGCACGCTCGGCGTGCAGTCGCTATTCGCAGGTATCACCATCCTTCCTGGTGCAACATTGCTAATCGTCGAGCCTGACGGACGTCAGACTCGGAGGTCCTATTTCGACAGGTCCGCGTGGGAAGCGTCGCAGCCGCTCGACGGTGTGGCTTTCACACGTGAGTACACCGCTGCATTCGAACGCGCCGTCTCCCGTCAGATTGGGGATGCACGTGCGGCACTGTCACTGACGGGCGGCTTGGACTCCCGTATGGTTCTCGCCTCGGCCACCGCCGCGGGGCATGGGCTGCCGTGCTACACGTTCAGCGGACCTTTCAGAGAGCCGTCCGATGTACGCATCGCGCGGACCGTGGCAGCAGTCTGTGGTCAGCCCTTCAGCGTCCTGACCGTCGGGTATGAGTTCGTCACACACGTGGAGGACTGGTTCGAGCGCGCCATCCTGGTGTCCGACGGATACATTGGCCTCTCCGGCGCCGCCGAACTATATGCCAACGACCTGGCGAGGCATGTAGCCCCGGTCAGAATCACGGGCAACTACGGCAGCGAGATCTTGCGTGGCGCGAGAGCGGTTTCGGCCGATGGTGCGCGCGCAGAGGCGTTGTGTCCTGATCTGGTTCCTCGGATACGCGAGGCCGCACAGAGATTCACCGAGCTTGGTTCTGGCCACCCTGTGTCGTTTGCCGCGTTCGAACAAGCTCCGCATCACGGCTATGGTCGGTTTGCCGTGGAGGCCTCAAGAGTCACCCCCCGGTCTCCGTTTCTCGACAACGATCTTCTCGCACTCTCGTATCGCGCACCGATTGGGCTGAACGGAACCACTCTGTCCATTGACACCGTGCGTGCCACTCGGCCCGCGTTGCTCGCTCTGTCGACGGACAGGGGATTGCTGGGCTCAGGGTCGTTACCCAGGCGATGGGCGAGACGCGCATGGGGTGAGGCGTCGTTCAAGGCCGAATACTTGGCGAGTCACGGGATGCCGAACATCGTTACGCGGTTTCCGTGGCTCCGTGATGTGCTGGGCATGGAGAGACGACTGCTGGGACACCACAAGTTCTATCACCTGAGAGCATTGCTCCGTCACGAGATGCAGGACTATGTGCGAGAGACTCTCACTTCGACCGACCTGCCGACATGCGTGAGCCGTGATCGCGTCAGGTCGATGATCAAGGACTTCTACTCCGACCGTAGTAACCACACTTCTATGATTGACAGTCTTCTCACTCTCGTCGTGGCGAGACGGATGCTCCTCCAATGAGGGCGACAACGGCACCAGCCTCGAGGGCCGACCAGGTCGTCGAAGTCAACGATCGCGGCGCACGCGTGTCCCGGCGCGCCATCGGCGTTGGCGAGGGCGTGCACGTGGTGGCGCGTGGGAGACTCGTGCACATCGGCGAGATTGTGGACGAGTTCTGGCAGCCCTCGACCATCATGCCGCCCCACGAGGAAATCCTGACGCTGCTGAGAGCGTCGCCGTGGTGCCCCGACGTGTTCACGTTCGCCGAGCGCCTGCCTCAGCCTCAACGGCGCTACGAGTACCCAGTAGAGTGGGAGTCGCTCGCGGTCGCCGAGTTCGACACGTACCACGCATGGCTTGAGGGGGTGAACCGCAGTGTCCGCAAGCATATCCGCAGGGCCGAGCGCGAGGGCGTCATCGTGAGAGAGACTCCCTTCTCGGAGACGGTCGTCGCGGGAATCCACGCCGTCTACAACGAGGTGCCCGTGCGGCAAGGCCGTCCGTTCTGGCACTACGGAAAAGATCTCGCTACCGTTCGGGCAGACAACGCGACATATCAGGAGCGGAGCACGTTCCTGTCAGCCATGGTTGGTGACGAATTCGTAGGTTTCATTAAGATGGTCGACATAGAACCAGGTGTTTGTGCGCTCATGCAGATCCTGTCCCGCGTATCACACCAGGACATGCGGCCAACCAACGCGCTGTTGGCGAAGGCCGTTGAAGTGAGCGTCGACCGTGGCGTGCGTCAGCTTGTATACGGACACTACGCCTACGGTTCGAAGCAAGAGAGTACTCTCGCAGACTTCAAAGAGAACAATGGCTTCAAGCGCGTGGCCGTGCCGCGCTACTACGTGCCCTTGACGATGCGAGGCACGATCGGCCTACGTCTCGGCTTGCACAAACCCGTCGTCGATCGCCTGCCGTCCGGGCTACGCTCTTCTCTCAGCGCGATTCGGTCCAGATGGCATGCGTCTCGACAGGGCAGCTACTAACTATAACTAACGTCAAGGCACGAAGCGCAGGTTCGAGGGCGCGGTCAGCGTTGTCAGCGGATGAGGATATGTGTACGGCGTGTAGTCTGGCTTCGCACCGACGTTCACGTAGTAGTCTCGGTTCGGTTTGATGTGGACCGCCGACCCGCTGATCACGGTCACACCGAGAGGACTGCCGTTGATCGTGTTACTCCAAATGTACGCTGGTTCGAGAGACTGGGTGGGGTAGGGCGCACTCTCCCAGATGGCAACGTCAGCACCTCTTCCAATTTGGTCGCGACACGGGTACCCGTTCGATTCCGCATTGCCGTCCCAGATCGAGTTGCCATTGCACTGCCCCACTTCTCCCCCCGCGTTGGTGAAGGTCCGAACGTTGTCGAAGTGAATGGTCGGTGCCCCGAAAGTCCCGGTCACGACGTTACCGAAGATCACACCAGTGCCACCGCGGAAGAAGATCGGCCGGTAAATGGACTGCGACACTTGGCGGATGGTATTGTTGTAGACCTCCCATTTGCGGCACGCGCGCGCAAACCCTTGAACGGAATGCGCTTCGAGGTAGGAATCCGTGATCGTGTTGTACCTGAACACGATGCGACCGGCGTACTCGCAGTCGAACGCGTTGTAGAAGGTTGTGAAATTGAACGTGTTGGTTTCCACGAACACGGCTTCGCCGGACCCTAGCCCAAGCGCCTCGAACCAGTGGGTGGTGTTGCGCAAATCAGACGCCCCGACGCCTGCATAGCCATGCACGAGTACGCGCCCGTTCTGGAACTCACAATGATCGATGACACCCCGCGGATGCAGCGTGGGGTTGGTACCCCGTATGTACACGGCAGTGAAGGCCGCGCTGCCACTGAATCGCAAGGCGTGGAGTCGCCAGTCACGGAACGAGCCCACGTTGATACTGCCGCCACCACCGAGCGTCATGCCACTGATTCTGGCGCCATCGGCATCGATCACGAAAAGCGCCTGGCCAAGCGAAACGGCGGTGATGGTGGTGCTCGACTGGCCGGCGCCCGCAATGGAGATCCTCTTGCCGCCAGTGGTTACGGATGCCGACCACGCGCACGCGCCCGCAGGGATACGGACCTCGTCTCCGGTCCGAGCTGTCGAAACCGCGGACTGCACGTCGCTCCTGTTGCAACTGCTAGCCAGATGAGTGGCGGCCTGGCCAGATGCCGGCAGAAGGAACAGTACGGCGGAGATCGGAAGAGAAATCCAAGAAGTCGTGTTCATCGTGTCGCCAGGGGCATCCCGAAATCCCCCCCGAGAACTGCATATGCAAAACACGGGCCGTTCTCGACGTCTACGGGAAGGCTCTACACCTGCGGAGCGAACTGGGCCGCAGTCAGCGGGTCGACAGAATTGTGAGCGAAACGCCCCAACCTCGCCGGACCTCCGAGCACGCCACATCGTCGTCTGCAGAGATCGCAGTCTGCGTCTGTACCTACCGCCGGCCAGACATGTTGGCTGATCTGCTGGATGCCGTCCATGCGCAAGCTCTCGCGGGCGGTCACAGCCTGGAGATCGTGGTCGTCGACAATGACGGGAGCGGATCCGCCGGCGCCCCCGTCAAGGCGTTCCGGACGCGGGCCACATGCCGGGTTCGGTACGTTGTCGAACCGGCCCGCAACATCTCGGTGGCACGCAACACCGCGCTCGCACATACCTCGGCACCGTTGTTGGCGCTCATCGACGACGATGAGCGCCCCTCGGACCTGTGGCTGTCTGCTCTGCTCGGTACGCTCAAGGCCTCGGGTGCTGACGGTGTGCTGGGGCCTGTCGTCCCTGCCTATCCGCAAGGCGCTCCCGCTTGGCTCCGGTCGATCGACAGCACGCAACGACGACGCCTGCGTACGGGGCAGGTTGTCGAGGCTCGCGACGCGCGCACCGGGAACGTGCTCCTGAGACGCGCCACACTCGGAGAACCGCCTTGGTTCCGTCATGAGTTCGGACGCACCGGCGGCGAAGACAGTGACTTCTTCTGCAGACAATTCGCACGCGGCGGCCGTTACGTCTGGTGCGATGAGGCTGTTGTCACAGAGGTCGTCCCACCGGAGCGGTGGACTGTCTCCTATCACGTGCGGCGCGCTTGGCGAACAGGGGCAATCACGGGAAGTGCGCACAGGCGAGGCCTGACGCGGACTCTCGGGCCGAGGCGTCTCGTTCGTGAGTTTGGTTACGCTTGCCTCGGACTGGCGGCGTCGGCGCCGGTCGGGCTCCTCCCACGCACAGTGAGCGTGCGTATCTGGCAAAAAACGGCGTACTCACTCGCGCTGCTGTCGGCCGCTGCCGGTCTGACTTCGGCACCACACCGCGACTGAGCTACCATGCCGACGGTCTTCGACAGAGCGCTTCACGCCTATCGCAGAGGCATCGCGTCGCATGTCTGCCTTCGTATGGCCACGCTTACGCTCGACAGGCCGCTCATCTCGTTCACATTCGACGACTTTCCGACGAACGCCTTCGATGAAGGCGGGAAAATCCTTGCCGCTCACGGGATCGCGGGAACTTACTACGTGAGCCTCGGTCTGCTTGGTACAGTCGCACCGACCGGCCGCATTGTTACGGCCGACAGGCTTCCGGAGCTTCTCGCCGCCGGCCACGAACTCGGGTGCCACACGTACAGTCACCTGCACTCGTGGAGCACCGCACCGGCGGTGTTCGAACGAGACGTGCTTCGCAATCGCTTGGCGTTGAAAGCCCTGGTACCAAGCGCTGTGTTCGAGTCGTTCTCGTATCCCATCTCCGAACCCAGACCAGGGACCAAGATGCGCACGGCACCGCACTTTCGCTGCAGTCGACTCGGGGGGCAGCGCGCCAATGTTGGCAGGCTGGACCTGAACCAGATGTCCGCGTTCTTCTTGGAGAAGACTCGGGGAGACATCGCCCCAATTCGCCGCCTGCTCGATGAGACCGTCGGTGCGCGCGGATGGCTGGTCTTCGCGACCCACGACGTGGCTGAATCGCCAACGCCATTTGGGTGCACGCCGTCGTTCTTCGAGCAGGTCGTCAGATTGTCGCGTGCCTCAGGCGCGAGCATCCTTCCGGTTGCGCGAGCGCTCGACATCGTCTTGCGCGGATAGCCATGCCGCGTCAACTCGCGACCCTGCTCTGTATCGCCCTCATCGCCTTCCTGGTCCGCCGCGCGAGAGATCCGTTCGCTCAAGTGTCGGCAGCGCGCTGGATTGTGTTTGCCTGGGTGTTCCTCGCGGGCTCTCGGTTCCTGTCACACTGGTTGTCGATTGTCGGGCTTCGCTGGTCGGGCGGTGCAACGGCCGCCGACGGCAGTCCGATCGACATGGCGGCGTTCGCTCTGTTGATCATGGCAGCCACGGCCGCTCTGGTCGGTCGCGACATCCGATGGCGCCACCTGCTCGGGAACAACAAGGTTCTACTGGCACTCTACGTGTTCGGGTTGTTCAGCGTCTTCTGGAGTCCGGATCCCATCGTTGCGCTCAAGCGTTGGATCAAGAGTGTGGGAACTCTCTGGATCGCGTGCTTGGTCCTGACGGATCGCCGACCGTGGCAGGCACTGCGATCCGTGGTGGTGCCGCTTGGGCTGGTGTTGCTGCCGTTGTCGATCCTTTTCATCAAGTACTACCCGGAACTGGGGCGGCAGTACCACTCTACCGGTGCGCAGATGATGACCGGTGTTACGATGCAGAAGAACTCGCTCGGTGAGTTATGTATGCTGGTTGGCCTGTATGCGTCGTGGAATCTCCTGCACCTCAGGACCGGCGAGGACGGTCTCGGGCGCAGGCTCCGCTGGCCAGTATGGATGGCGCTGGCCGGCATGATCGGTTGGCTCATGATCATGGCCGACAGCGCGACAGCACTCGTGTGCCTTCTGGCAGGAATCGGCATTCACCTGCTGGCCTGCGTGCCTGCGATCAGACGGCGCCCGGCCAGTCTTGCGGCGGTCCTCTTCGTCGGCACATCAGGCTATCTGATTCTTCAGGCGAGCGTTGACGTGAACACGCTCTTGCTCGAACTCCTGAATCGCCGTCCCGACCTCACCACACGTGTGCCGATGTGGCAGGATATTCTCGCCGTGGCCAGCAACACGCTGACCGGTTTCGGCTGGCAGAGTTTCACGCTGACCCCGCAGCATCACCAGATCTACGACAAGTGGCAGGTTGTGTCCGTACACAATACCTATTTGGATCTCTATCTCAACCTTGGGCTCATCGGGCTTGGTCTCTACTTAGCCGTCTGGCTCACCGGGATGTGGACGAGCGTTCGGATGCTGTCCCTCGAGTATGCCCCAGCCGTACTCCGTATCAGCTTCCTTGTGGTCGTGCTTCTCTACGGGTGGACGGAGACAGTTGATTTGGGGGTGAGCAACATGTATCTCTTACTGCTGCTGGCGACAGTGACTCATGGTTCGATCGAGAAAGCGAAGGAGCAGGGAGGAGTCAGACGCGTGTCTCTGAAGGGACGACATGACTCCGGGACCGCCTTGGTCGGAAGACTGGGTCGGCGCCGCCAGCCCCGCAGACCGTATATGCTACAAGTCCCTGTCGTGCGAGGCGGGTCCGAGCCTGCAAAGGACTGATTCTAGTACGAGCTCGAGCTCGGCCCGAAGGCGCGCGCGACCACGTGACAATCGCGTTGTCATGCCGATGCTGTCGACCAGCATGGCGATTACAGAGTGGTCAGGTGCCACCAAGCGGCCTCCCAGCCGTTCCGCCAGCGATTGCGACGACTCCATGAGCGCAACGTGCGCCGAGTGGAACAATGGATACCAGCGCTGCAGATAGACAAGACTCGCGGCACGTGTGCGAGCACTTGCTTCCATCGCAAGGACGCGTTCGATCTGGCGAGACGAGGATTGGAACTGAGACCTCAAGGCGCGGTCAGAATAGGTGCGCTGGCTCAAGCTGCCGGACGGTCGTCGCCTAATGAACGACCGGGCACCCGGCACGAAATCGACGCGTGTGCTGGCCGCCAGGACTCGTGAAAAGTAGTCGCCATCGTCGTCCATAGACAAGGCCTCGTCCCAAGGACCTGCCAGTTCTGTGAGTTCGCGGCTCACGAGCCACGACTCGACCGCCATCCACGCATTGTCCTCAAATTTGCGAATGTTCCATTCCACCGGCGTGAGCGGCGCCCATAATGAGGTGGCTTCGAACCTGGCTCGGGCGGGGCAGGCGCGGAAGCGACCCCAAGCCGACGACAGGAGCACCCGGGAGCCAGACGCCGCGGCCAACTGCTTGCTCACTTTGTCGCGTGAGAGGATGTCGTCGGCGTCAAGCCACTGGATGAAGTCACCCTGCGCGTGTCGCAAGGCCTCGTTTCGTGCGGCACTGGCGCCGCGGTTGGGCTGCTCGATCACCTTCACGCGACCCGACTCGAATCGGCGCATCACGGCCAGCGTGGAGTCGCTCGAACCGTCGTCGACGGCGATGACTTCAATCCTGGCGTCGCGTTGCGCCAATGCTGACTCCAGAGCGTCGGCAACCCACCGCTCGGCGTTGAACGCCGGTATCAGAATGGAGACTAGCGAGGTCATGTGTGTGGTCAGCTGTGGCGCGACCGACATGGTACGTCATTGGCGTTCCTCGACCTACACGCTTGCCGGCCTCGTGCCGAGCGTTTTCACTGTGGACCTTCGTCGCTCGTGACGAGATCGGATCCAATAACGAGCGTTGGCGAGCCCGGGTCGACGAACGACGGGAGGCGGAGCCTTTCGCAGCTAACGGTATCGGGGGGGGTGGTCACGGCTCTGTCGCAGGGCACGCGTCTGGTTACCACGCTGCTCTCGACCGTCGTCCTGGCGCGTCTGCTATCCGCCGACGATTTTGGCTTGGTCGGTCTTGTTTTCAGTGTGATCAGTTTCCTGCGCGTGTTCAAGGACGCAGGCCTGTCGTCCGCCACCATCCAACGCCAGGGTATTTCGCACGCGCAGGTCTCGAATCTGTTCTGGATCAACACCGGCGTGAGTGCCGCTCTAGGTCTCGTCCTGGTGGTCCTCGGGCCCGTCTTGGCGCGGTTCTACGGTGACAACCGCTTGGTCGGTGTATCCGTAGCCCTGTCCCTCCTGTTCATCCTCGGAGGTACGACCGTGCAGCACCAGGCACTGCTCCGGCGTGACATGCGCTTCGGTACACTGGCTTGGATCGAGACCGCGAGCGCCGTCGTGTCCCTTGTCGTTGGTGTCGCCGCCGCGATGGCGGGGTGGGCGTACTGGGCCCTTGTCGCTTCCACGCTCGCCAACGAGGGTGCCCTGCTCCTGCTCACGTGGGTGGCGTCGGGCTGGCGACCCCAGCGGCCCATGCGGCTGGTAGGCACGAAGCCCCTGCTGTCCTTCGGGGCGAGCATGACGGCTGGTTCGATTCTCTTTGTCGCTTCGCGCACTGTCGACACGCTGCTCATCGGGCGTTTCTATGGCCCTCACGGAGTGGGTATCTACACGAGGGCTCTGCTCCTCTTGATGAGACCGATCGAGCAGCTCTTTACACCAGTGGCTGCCGTTTTCGTGCCGGCACTGTCCAGGCTCCAGTCGGAGCCCGAGCGATACCGCCGTGCCTTCCTACAGTTCTTCGAGACGGTCACGTTGTTGACCCTGCCGGCGGCAGGCATCGGTTTCGCTCTCGCACAGCCCCTGACGCACGTGGTGCTCGGACCGGGATGGGACGAGACTGCGAGGATTCTGGCTGGCTTCACACCGGCGGCAGTTTACCTCCCGCTGGCCTCTCCGTCTGGGTGGCTCCTCGTGAGCCAAGGGCGTGGCCGAGACTACGTGGTGGCCAACGCGGCCATCGCATCCCTCACGATCGCCGCGTTCGTCGCGGGCTTGCCGTTCGGCCCGCTCGGCGTGGCCATGGCATATTCAGCCGCTTCGATACTCGTGATCATGCCGATTCTCTTCTACCTGTGCGGACGGCAAGGTCCGGTGACGACGGCGGATCTCTGGCGCGCGGTCCTGAGACACGCGCCGTTGTGGGCGGTCTCGTACGTCGCCACAGCTGGCGTGAGTGTCACTCTGAACGATCCGGCGTCGATAGGAACGGTCTTCGCGGCCACGCTGTCTGGTTTTGTGGTCACCGGCTTGACGGTGGCGACCGTCCGTCACGATCGCCAGTTGATGAGCAGACTTGCCTGCATGCTCTTCGATTTCGGAAAGAACGCTGCGCGCGCGTTCAGTGGCAGGCACGGCAAGGGCGAGGCCTCTGCTTAGCCGAATGCGATCAGTACCCTACGCCGAGAGGCACACCCTCGGGTACGTATCGGAGCCGCACTTCGTGCTTGGTGGCGGAGGCCTGATAGATGGCGATGACGAGTTCGAGCGACTTTCTTCCTTCTAGACCATCCAACATTGCCCGTCGCTTCTCGCGAATGCATTCCAGGACGTCGCTGTAGAACGCCATGTGACCGAAGCCGTACACTGTCGGTGGATTCTGCGACCACTCGTCAGGCCGCTCGTCGTCGGGACTGGCTTCTGAGAAGTTCCATGTGTCGACCCGGTTGACGGCGAAACCACCAATGACCACCGACCCGTGCTCACCAAGCACCGACACGCTGCCCTCCAGATCCCGTGGCCTCGCGGTCGTCGTCGCTTCGGCGACGCCAAGCGCACCGCTCCGGAACCGCAGGATCGCAAGCCCAACGTCCTCGACCTCTATGTTGGCGAGTCGGGTCGCCGTGTAGGCCTGAACGCTCTCGACGGGTCCCATGAGCCACTGCAACAGGTCCACATGATGGCTCGCCTGGTTCGCGAACACGCCCCCGTCGTCCTTCCACGTGCCGCGCCACGCGTCCTGGTCGTAGTACTCCTGCGTCCGACACCAACGAACACGAACCGTTCCGAGCGTGAGCTTCCCGAAGCGGCCGCGTTCGAGCGCATGCTTCACCTTCACCACCGGACGGTTGTAGCGGTTCTGCTGCACGACGAACAGCCCAACGCCGGCTCTGTCGCACGTGTCGATCATTCGATCGGCATCGTCGAGAGTCAGCGCCATCGGCTTCTCGACGACGACGTTGCCCGCATAAGGCACGACATCGCACGCCACCCGCGCATGGGCGCCCGAGTGCGTCAGCACAGACACGACGTCGGGCCGGAGCGCCTTAACCATCTCCATGTGATCGAAAAAAGCCGTCGCTCCGCTTGCAGCAGCGGCCGCCGCCACTCGGTCGGGACGCGAGTCGCACACGCCGATAACCTGAAATCCGGCATGCGCGGTCAACACCTCAATATGGCGCTTGGAGATGCGCCCGCACCCAACGAGCGCACACGTCAGCCGATCCGCCATCATTTCTCCTGTTGCGGCGGGCTCGCAGATGCCGACCTCGACAACCGAGTGCCGTCAGCGACTGCGTCCCGCAACGACGATCTTGCCTCCATCCGTCAGGAACGGAAGCACACGGACGCGATAGTATTGCAACTTCAACCACTGCTCCGTGACGTTCTGCATCCCGTGCCACGTTCTGGTCCACGTTTCGACCGAGACTTGGTTCGCGACAGGTTCGCAACGCACGACGACGCCGGCCGGCTCAAGCGTCGCGCGGTACACCACCGTGGAACGTCGACTCCGAAACAGCGGCGTGACAACGGTCACGGACCGAATCCCGTTCGCCTCAAGATACGCACGGACATCGCGAGCGGCGTTGAGCGAGATCGGTTCGACTTCGCGAATCGGGATGAACTCCATCTCACCCAGGCGCGCGATCTGCCCCATCACCTCCGCAATACCCTGCGCAACGCGATTGAGTCCACCGTCGCGTTCATCCCTACGAATCGGCACGAGTACTCGCGGCGCCACTCCCTGACTCCTGAGAATGCGTGCGCGCTCGAACAGCAGGTAGTCCGGGTCGAAGTTCTCGATGATGATCGCGTCGCTCGGCGCGGCGTCTGGCGTGCAGACGAGACTGGCGCCGATCGTCCTCTCGATGCGCGGTGCGAAGAGCCAGAGGACGACGCACGCCAGCACGAGGACGGTCAGACGCAGCGTCCACGTCGTCGTCCAGCGCTCGACTCGGCGAACGAAGTAGCGGGTCCAATGGCGCGGAGTGTCGGGCACGTCGGTCGATTGTACCGGGCAGGCTCCGTGCTCCGGTCTCGGTACTGACGTGAACGGAACCCTTTACATTCCGATCGTGGCCGCCCTCGGAGCAGGGGGCCTCGCCGTCGCGAGCGTCGTCCGGAAGGCGCCCTCCGTCGCAACGTGGGCCTTCGCCCTCGGGATGCTCACGCTCGCGGCGGACGCCGCGGCCACGGGACTCGCGCTCCGCGCCGCCACTATCGGCGACCTCGTCGCCTGGCTCGCGCTCGGCATGCTGGCCAAGGCCGCCCTGCCGGCCGTCTGGCTCGCCTTCAGCCTCACCTACGCCCGCGCCGATCCGCGCGCGTCGCTGCGCGCCAGCGGGCTGCCGCTCCTCCTCCTCGCGATCGTGCCGATCGGCGTACTCCTGACAGCGCCGTCGAGCCTCCTTGCGGTCGTCCCGCCAGACGAGACAGGCGGACGCGTGCTTCTGTACTCGGGAGGCGCGGGTCGCCTCTTCCACGCAACCATCCTGCTCGGGTTCGTCCTCGCGCTGATGAACCTCGAACAGACGTTCAGGGCGTCGATCGGCACCATGCGCTGGCGCGTGAAGTACGTGGTGCTCGGGCTCGGCGTCATCTTCGGCGCCTACATCTTCGTCCGCATCCAGGCCATCCTCTACCCCACCTACGACCCGGCATTGGCCGGCGTCGAGAGCAGCGCGCTTCTGGTCGGCTGCGTGTTCCTCGTCATCGCCTACACACGCGACGGACTGGGCGGCTTCGACGTCCACCCCTCGCGCGCGGTCCTCCGGTCGTCGGTCACCGTGCTCCTCGTCGGCGGTTACCTGTTCGTCGTCGGCGTGCTCGCGCAGGCTGCGCGGCAGTTCGGTGGCGGCGAGAGCTTCCAACTCCAGGCGTTCGTGGTGCTGGTCGGCATGGCAGGTCTCGCCGTACTGCTGCTGTCCGACAGGCTGCGCCAGCGCCTGCACGCCTTCGTCGGCCGCCACTTCGGCAAGTCGCAGCACGATTCCACACGCCTGTGGACGGACCTGTCGCGCAACCTCGCCGCCGCCACCGACGAGCGCAGCCTGTGTACGGCGAGCGCCACGCTCGTCGCCAACGCGTTCGAGGTGCTGTCGGTCTCCATCTGGCGCACCGACGATGCGCGGGGCACGCTCCACCCCGTTGCCTCGACGGCATCGTCTGCAGCGACGGGTGACGCGGGATCCGTCGCCATCGCCTGGAATCGCTCCGACGCGCTCGGCACGATGAACGGCCCCCTCGATCTCGACGCGGCATCGGGCGCCACCGCCGACGCCCTTCGCACGCACGTGCCGAGCAATTTCGCCAACGGAGGCCGCCGGTGGGCCGTACCGCTGCGGTCGGGCGAGACGACCAGCGGCTTCGTCGTGCTCGCCGATCGCGTCAACGGCGCGCCGTGGACGACCGAAGAGCGCGAACTGCTCCAGTGCATGGCCGACCAGCTTGCCGCCGCGCTGGACAACGTGCGCCTGGGCGACGAGGTGGCGCGGGCCCGAGAGCTCGACGCCTTCAGGACGATGTCGGCGTTCTTCGTCCACGACCTGAAGAACGCCACCAACTCGCTGAACCTGATGCTGAAGAACCTGCCGGTGCACTTCGACGACCCGGCGTTCCGCGCCGACGCCCTGCGCGCGATCGGCAACACCGTGACGCGCATCGACGGCATGATCGCGCGCCTCGGCGCCCTCCGGCAGCAGCCCGGCCTCCAGGTGGCGCCCGTGGCGCCCGCGGCGCTCGTCGAGGACGCGGCCGTCGAGCTGCAGGGGAGCGACGTGGCGCTGCACTGCGCCGTACCGGCCGACATGCCGATGATCAGGGGAGACCGCGACCAGCTTGTCAGCGTCGTGGCCAATCTGCTGTTGACCGCGCGCGACGCCATCGGCGCCCGCGCGGGGGCGCGCCCGGGCGACGGGCGCATCGACGTGCGGAGCCGCGTGGACGGTGGACGGGTGGTGCTCGAAGTCGAGGACAATGGGTGCGGGATGAGTCCGGCGTTCCTCCGCGACGGCCTCTTCCGGCCGTTCCAGAGCACGAAATCGAAGGGTCTGGGCATCGGGATGTTCCAGGCGCGGCAGGTGATCGAGCAGCACGGCGGCTCGATCCACGTGGAGAGCCAGCAGGGGATCGGTACGACGGTGCGCATCAGCCTGCCCGTCTTCGCGGAGGATCACGCAGCGTGAGCAAGCCCCCCATCCTCGTCGTCGACGATGACGAGGACATCAGGACGCAGATGAAGTGGGCGCTGGCGGCCGACTACGAGGTCGCCATGGCCGGCGATCGCGCGTCGGCGATGGCCGCCTTCGGCGCGTCGCGTCCGCTCGTCACGCTGCTCGACCTGGGCCTGCCGCCTTCGCCGAACAGTCCCGACGAGGGGCTCGCCACGCTGTCGGGCATCCTCGTGCTCGATCGCCAGGCGAAGGTCGTCATCGTGTCGGGGCAGGGCGAGAAGGAGAACGCGCTGCGCGCCGTCGGCGCCGGGGCGTGGGACTTCCTCACCAAGCCCGTGGACACCGACGATCTCTCGCGCGTGCTCGCGCGCGGCGTGTACGTGGCGCGGCTCGAACGCGAGTTCCGTGCCATGCAGGACGAGGCGCGCGCCGAGACGTTCGAGGACATGCTGGGCACGAGCGAGCCGATGCAGGCCGTGTTCGCGTTCGTGCGCAAGGTGGCGACCACGAGCGCGCCGGTGCTGATCCTCGGGGAGAACGGCACCGGCAAGGAGATGGTTGCGCGAGCACTCCATCGGCGCAGCCGGCCGAAGGACGCGCCGTTTGTCGCCATCAACTGCGGGGCGATTCCGGAGGCGTTGCTCGAGAGCGAATTGTTCGGCCACGAGCGCGGTGCCTTCACCGGTGCGCACGCGATGCGCAAGGGGCTCGTGGAGACGGCCAACGGCGGCACGCTGTTCCTCGACGAGATCGGCGAGCTCTCGATGCCGCTCCAGGTGAAGCTGCTGCGGTTCCTCCAGGAGAAGACGTTCCAGCGCGTGGGCGGACGCACGGAAATCCAGAGCGACGCACGCGTGGTGGCGGCCACCAACGTGAACCTTCAGGAGTCGGTGGCGGCGGGACGGTTTCGCGAGGACCTGTACTTCAGGCTCGCCGTGCTCGTCGTCCGCCTGCCGGCGCTGCGCGAACGTGGAGATGATGTGGCGGTGATCGCGCGGGAGTTCCTGCGGCGTTTCGGCACGCAGCACACGCGATCGGGACTCACGTTCTCGGCCGACGCGATCCGCGCGCTGCACGAGCACGCGTGGACGGGCAACGTCCGCGAACTGCAGAACCGCGTGCAGCGTGCGGTCATCATGGCCGACGGCAAGCGCGTGACGGCGCGCGACCTCGAACTGGGCGAGGGTGGTGCCGCGTGCCCCACGCTGCGCGAGGCGCGCGAGCGGGTGGAACGCGAGCTCGTGCAGGACGCGCTGCGCCGCAACAACGGCAAGATCACACCCGCGGCGCTGGAACTGGGGATCAGCCGGCCCACCTTCTACGAACTGATGGACAAGCTCGCGATCCCGCGTGGTGCCGACGGGCGGGCCGACGGAGAGGAGCGGCCCGCGTGATTCCGTACGGCATCCTGCTGACGCTGGCGTTCGTGGTGCCGCTGTCGCGCCTCGCCGTCCACGCGTGGACGTACGACCTGCACTCGCACATCCTGCTCGTGCCGTTCGTCTCGGCGTTCCTGCTGCACGACAGGCGGGAGACGCTGCCGTCGCGCGGGCCGTCGGCGACGCGACTGGCGGGCGTGGCTGCCGCGATCGGCATGCTGGCGCTGGCCGTTGCGTGGCGCACCACGCTCAGCCACAACGACATGCTGGCGGCGTATGCGTGCGCGTACGTGTGCCTGCTTGCCGCGGGCGGCTTCCACTTCTTCGGCGCGGCCTGGATGAAGGCGGCGGCCTTCCCTGCCGCGTTCCTGTTCCTCCTCATGCCGTTGCCCGACGCGATCGTCGACGTGCTCGAGCGCGCGTCGATGGTGGCCTCGTCGGAAGCGGCGGCGATGTACTTCGCGCTGGCAGGCACGCCGCTCGTGCGGGAGGGGACGCTGTTCGAGCTGCCGACGATCACGCTGCAGGTGGCGCGCGAGTGCAGCGGCATCAGGTCGAGCTGGATGCTGTTCATCACGAGCCTCGTCGCGTCGAACATGTTCCTGGCCAGCCCGTGGCGGCGCGTGGTGCTGGTGCTGTTCGTGATCCCGCTGGGCATCCTGCGCAACGGCTTCCGGGTGTTCGTGCTGGGGATGCTGTGCGTCCACATCGGCCCGCACATGATCGACACCGCCATCCACCACCAGGGCGGGCCGATCTTCTTCGCGCTGTCGCTGGTCCCGTTCCTCGGGATGCTGTGGTGGCTCCAGCGCGGCGACCGCCGGACCTACGGCCGGTAGGGTCGGCCCTCCGGATTCACCGGGCGGTCAGCTGCTTATGGCCGGCGCGGGAGGTGGTGCCGGGGGCGCTCCTGGTCCGCCATCCGGAGATCCGCTGCTCCGGCGCGGGACTCCGTGCAAGGCGTGGGGACCCCCAGCCCCACGCCTGTGACTCGCCTGCGCAACGGATCTCGTGACTCCTGACGGATGGCTCCACAAGTCGCGCCCCCCGGCACCACCTCCCGCGCTCAGCGCTCCATGCTCCTACCCTGAAAACAGCGGTGTTCCGGCGGCGAGATCGACGAGCGGGACGGCTTCCACGCGGTCGGTCAGGGGGAATCGCTTCTCTCCCGGATAGAGCACGACGACGCGCTCGAGGCCCAGGTCGTCGAGGGCGATGCGGATCGAGGGCGTGACGCGTGGCGTGTCGGTGCGCTTGCACTCGACGCCGACGAGGGTGCTGCCGCGTCGCAGCACGAGATCCATCTCCGCACCCTGATGGGTTGCCCAGAAATACGCATCGTCGTGGGGCTCGGTGGCGAGGACCTGCTCGACGGCGAACCCCTCCCACGATGCGCCCGCCTTCGGGTGCGCGAGTAACTCCTGCATGGATGCGACGCCGAGCAACTGGTGCAGCAGGCCGCTGTCGCGCACGTACACCTTCGGCGCCTTGACCTGCCGCTTGCGCAGGTTGGCGTGGAAGGGCTGGAGCTGCCTGACCATGTAGCCGTCGGTCAGCAAGTCCAGGTACCGGCGCGCCGCCGGTTCGCTGACGTCGAGCGCCCGCGCCGGATCGGTGGCCTTCCACGTCTGCCCGTGGTAGTGCGCCACCATCGTCCAGAAGCGGCGCAGGGCGATGGCCGACGTGCGGACGCCCCACTGCGGGAAGTCGCGCTCGAGCAGCGTCTGGACGAAACTCGCGCGCCACGCGAGACTCGTCGGCTCGTCGCGGGCGAGGAACGCGCGCGGAAAGCCGCCGCGCAACCAGAGCGATGACGCGGCGTCCGCTCCCGCTTCTCGCAGGGTGAACCCGCCCATCGTGACCCACTCCAGTCGTCCGGCGAGACTCTCCGACGACTGGCGCAGCAGATCACCAGCCGCCGAGCCCAGGATCAGGAACCGGGCCCGGTTGTCGTCGCGGTCGACGAGGACGCGAAGGACGGGAAAGATGTCGGGCCGGCGTTGCACCTCGTCGATGACGATGAGGCCTGACAGACTGCTCAGGGCCGTCATGGGTTCGCTGAGACGGGAGAGGCCGAGCGGATCCTCGAGGTCGAAGTAGCTGACCGAGGTCGGCGCGACGAACTGGCGAGCGAGCGTCGTCTTGCCACACTGGCGCGGTCCTGCCAGGAGCACGACAGGGCTGCGCGAGAGCGCGATCTGCACGGCCGCGGTCAGGTCGTGACGCGAGAGCACCAGACACGATACCATGAAAAACGAAGTTCTCATGTTCGATTTTCATGGTCTATTGGCGGGCGCGAGCTTCGCGTTGATGCGCTGCGTCGCGCCGTGGGCCTCCTCGCTGCCGCCGAATTCCTACCCCACGGCGAAGACGCTTCGTCGGAGGCCTTTACGGTTTCGGATCCGCGCTCGTCGTCACCGCTTCTTCACTGGCGACACAAACCATGCATTCCCAACAGTTTGCGGCCTTCAAGCATCGATGAACCCTGGCGGCAGAGCTTTTGCTTTCTGAAGTGGGCACGACGCAAGCCTGCTGCTTGCAAGGAGATTCCGACAATGAAGATGTTCCGTTTTTCGACCATGGCGCTCGCGGCCACTGCGGCGGTCGCCCTCACGGTCGCGCCTGCTGCGGCTGACCAGATCGCGACCTCCGCGGGTTCGTACCAGACCGGCAGTGGAGGCGAGTTCACATTCACGGCGGTCGGTGGGTGGCTTGACACGTCGAGCTATTCGTCCTACACGCACTCGGGGAATTCCTTCCAGACGTTCTGCATCGAGGCGGGGGAGAATGTCACCCTCGGTAACACGTACAACGCTCAACTGAACACGCACGCCATGTATGGAGGCCAGCCGGCTCCTGGCGACGAACTCTCCCAGGGAACCGGGTGGCTCTATTCGCTCTTCGCGACCGGGAATTTGACTGGCTACAACTACACGGGGAGTGTGGCTGACCGGAAGAATTCAGCAGGCCTGCTCCAGCAGACGCTGTGGTGGCTCGAGGGTGAGACCAACAGCGGTGGGGCGAGCAATGTGTTCGGCTTGGCGGTCATCAGTCAGTTCGGTAGTGCGGCCGCCGCTATGGGTGGTTCATCCACGACCTACGGTGTCATGGCCGTGAACCTCTGGACGGGAAACGACCCGAGCCAGAGCAGGGCACAGGACGGTCTGTTCTACCGTAGTGTTCCCGACGGTGGCGCGACGCTGGCGCTCCTCGGTGGCGCGCTGATGGCGCTCGGTGCCGCTCGTCGTCGATTCATGAACTAGCTGGAGTCGGCCAACCGGCCGCTTCCGTCCGCAGGATCCGAAAGGGCCGACACGCACGTGTCGGCCCTTTCGGCATTTCAGGCGCCGCTCCCCGTCGGTGAAGTTTACGGTTCAGCTTCGGTCGCCGATGAAGCCCGCCGTTGACGCTTTCCGCCCCGATGCGTGTCGGCCCTTCGATATCAACAACTTACGAACGACTCAGTTGTGTCGACAACGCGACATGTGTCGTTGGCACGACATGCGCTTATGGATGAGCCAGGAGATCGCAGAACTTCATGTCCATTTCGCACTCGTTCGCCCGTACCGCCCGCCTGAGTCTTGCCGCCGCCGCCGTGTTCACGGCCGCCTCCGTCACGCCGGCCTTCGCCGGCCCCATCGGCGACAAGGGCACCATCCAGGTCACGCGCCAGAGCGGCTACTACAAGGGCGCTGGCGGCGAGTTCACCGTCTACGGCTACAACGGCGCCCTCGACAACTCGGGCTATTCCGACAAGGCCAGCGACATCGGCAAGTTCGACCCGAGCTTCCAGACGTTCTGCCTGGAGTCGAGCGAGGCCGCCGTCGCCAAGACCAACTTCGAGATCGGGTCGGCCGCCAAGCCGGGTGGAGCCGGGGCCCAGGGTGGCCAGGACCCCATCTCGCAGGGCACCGCCTGGCTGTACAGCCAGTTCGCCACGGGTGATCTCGCCGACTACTTCGACGACCCCAAGAAGCGCGCCGACAACGCACTGCTCCTCCAGCAGGCCATCTGGTGGCTCGAAGGCGAGGACGGCAACAAGGACAAGATGTCGAACGCCTACTATGCCCTCGCCGTGAACTTCTTCGGCGGCAAGTCCACCGCGGAGGCAAACGCGACGGCAGGGCAGTTCGACGTCTACGTGCTGAACAACACCTACGTGCAGGGGACGGGCAAGAAGGCGAAGACCAGGACCGCTCAGGACTTCCTGTACTTTGCCGGCACGCCCACGGTCAGCACGCCCGACGGCGGCGCGACGCTCGCGCTGCTCGGCGGCGCCCTGATGGCGCTCGGCGCGATCCGTCGACGCTTCACGCGCTGACGTCCCACGTCGCATCGAACAACAGGAAGGGCCGGACGCACGTCCGGCCCTTCCTGTTTCAGGGGAGGGTGTCCGGCGCCGCCCGTCGGAATCAATCCGGCGGCGACACGGCCTGCGGGCGCTCCGTCAATCAAGCGTGCCGAGCAGCTTGCGAGCCTCCGCGGCGCCGTCGAAGTCGGACTTCAGGCGCAGCGCTTCGGTGAGCGCCCGCTTCGCGCCGGCCTTGTCGCCCGTCTGCGCGAGGGCCTGACCAAGGCGGAAATGGAAGCCCGGGCTCTGCGGCTGCTTCTCGATCGCCAGGCGCAGTGGCGGGATGGCCAGTGACGGCAGCTCCTTCTTCAGGTACACGAACCCGAGCGTGTCGTTGACCTCCGGATGCTCCGGGAGTTCCGCCTTGGCGGCCTGCGCGAGCGCGAGCGCCTTGTCGAGATTCTCGCCACGGCTGGCGTACATCCACGCCAGGTTGTTGGCCGCCACGGCGGCGCGCGGGTTGGCTTCCACCAGCCGCTCGTACCGCTGCTGCGCCTCGCTCTCCTTGCCCTGTCCCTGCAGAATCAACGCCGCCATCGTCTGAGCGCCGACGGCGTTGGGCTGCTTCGCGATGAGCCTGTCGAACTCGGCCACCGCCGCGTCGGGCTTCCGCTGCGCCACGTAGACCCGCGCGAGCGCGCTGTACGCTTCGAAATTCGACGAGTCCGTCTCGATGGCCCGCTTGAGGAACGACTCGGCCCCCGCCAGATCGCCCGTGGCCGCCCATGTCGTGCCCGCCAGCGCGAGGAGGCTGCTCGTGGGCGTGCCCTTGTCGAGCCGCGCCTGCACGCGTTCGCGCGCGGCCGGACCCTTGCCGTCCTGGACGTCCATCGACACCAGCGACATCAACGGCTCCATCAGCCCCGGGTTGAGCGTGAGGGCCCGATCGAAGGCCGTGCGCGCCCCGGCCCTGTCCTTCCGCGCCAGCGCCACCAGGCCCGCCTGATTGTGAACCTGCGCCACGTTGGGGAATTCCTTCAACAGCCCCTGCGTGACCGACGATGAGCGATCCAGATCGCCGCGCCCGAGCAGCGCCCGCGCGAGCACGAGCTGCGCCGTCACGTTACCGGGCTGCGCCTGCACCACCTGCTCGGCCAGCTGCGTGGCGGCGGGCAGCGCGTTGCGCTGCATCTCGACCATCGCGAGCCGCACCTGCGCGCCCGCCGCGCGGGGATTCAGCTTGAGCACCTCGTTGTACGCGGCTGCCGCCGCGTCGAGGTCGCGTCGCGCCTCCTGCACCGAGCCGAGCAGGAACTGCGCGTCGATGGCCGTGGCATCCTGCGCCACGGCCGCCTGCGCGTCGGTGAGCGCCTCCTCGGGCTTGCCGCCCGCGAGCAGGAGCCGCCCCCGCACGACGCGCGCGGCGCCGAGCGTCGGCGCCTTCGCCACGACCTCGCCGATCGTCTTCAATGCCTCGTCGCGCTTGCCCTCGGCAAACTGCACGTCGGCGAGGCGCGCCTGCGCGAGAGCCCAGTAGCGCTCGTCCTTGCTCATCTCCGCGAGCACGGCCTTGGCATCGTCGGGACGACGCGTGCCGAGGTAGTAGTCCACGAGCCCCAGCGTGGCCGCCGGCGTCTTCATGATCTCGGCCACCTTCTTCAGGTGGGGTTCCGCCTCGGGCGCGCGGTTGGACTGGAGGTAGAACACGGCCAGCGCGCGATGCGCGAGCAGGTGCTCGCCGTCGAGTGCGAGCGCCGCCTTGAACGCGCTCTCGGCGTCGGCGGCACGGCCGCTGCTCCAGAGGAACTGGCCGAGCGCCACCTGCGCGGCCACCGACTTCGGATCGGTCTCCACGGCGCCGCGGAACGAGGCTTCGGCACCCTTCAGGTCACCCTTGGCGGCCTGGATCGCGCCGAGGTTCGTCTCGATGCTGGCGCGCGGGTCGATGCTCAGCGCCTCCTGCATCTCCTTCAGGGCACCATCGAGGTCCGTCAGGCTCGCGAGCGCGTTGGCCCGCACGACAAGGGCGTCGACGTTCTTCGGGTCGATCGCGAGCGCCTTGTCGGCGCGGGCGCGGGCGTCCTCGAATCGCCGCGCGAGGCCGAGGAGCGTCGCCGCCTTGACCTGGGTGTCGACGTCGTTGGGGAGCAGATCCGCCGCGCGCACGTACTCGGCCAGTGCGCCGGCGCCGTTGCCCTGCTTCATGTAGGCCTCGGCGAGCTTCAGCCGCGCGGGCCCGAGCAACTCGTCCTTCTGGACGGCGTTCCTGTATTCGAGTACGGCCGCCGCGACGTCGCCCTTCTCCATGGCGGCATCGCCACGTTCCATGTAGGACTGGGCCGAACGGGAACAGCCAGCGAGCGTGGCGGCAAGTACTGCCGCGCCGAGCGTCATGCCGACGCGATGGGAGACTGCAGTCAAGGGGAGAACCTCCGTATCGAGGATCTTAATCGGCTTCTGAGCGGCAGCGCTGCAGACGTCGGTCGTCCGATGCGCCGCCCGGTGCCCGGTCATTTCAGCTTTCCCGCCCTGCGCCGATTCCCTCCCTGCCAGCGTTCGGGCGTGGGGTCGGATGTGTCCGGGCCCAGGAACGGAACCCGGGCCGGCGGCAATCCAAGGAGACGCGTGTCCGTGCATACCGTGCTGTTCTACGTCAAACACGACAACGAGGTGCCGGTGCTGGTGCCCATCGAGGTGTTGTCGCGTGAACCTGACGTGCAGGGCCACTTGCAGCTGGCCGAGCCGCTCGAGATCGACAAGACAGTGGTGAGGACCGTGCCGCTGGCGCGGTGCTACGAGTACGACCCGTATCTGGCGCACGCCGTGCAGGCGTATGCCGCGCAGGTCACGACGCTGGTGCGCGTGTCGCAGAGCGTCATCGAAGGCCTGGCCATTCCCATCACCCCTCCCGCCGGGGCGATCGCGACGACAGGGACGTCAGTGCACTGAAAATGCCGCGATGCCGGGAATGCCGGGAATGACGAAGGACCAGACGTGAAGGGCCCCACGGGCGCGCCCCCTGCGCACCCGTGAGGCCCTTCATTGGTCCTGCTGAGACTGCACACGAGCCGCCCACGAACGATCACGGGATGCGGCGATGCCAGCGCCTGCCTGTACGGTTTTCGCACCCCGTTGACCCGGCGCAGTCTCGGCGTGGCTTCTTTCAAGGCGCGTGCCACGCGCGTGCGCCCCGATCCGGCCGTCGAGTGTGCCCGGGCGTGGTCAGCCGTACCGGCGGGGGGGGGGCCCCCACCGCCGGTACGGCTGACCACGCCCGGGCACACTCGACGGCCGGATCGGGGCGCA
>JADLFL010000052.1 GCA_020845575.1 Acidobacteriota bacterium
CTGCTTCTCCTCGTCGGGGATCTTCAGGCCATCGAGCGCGCGACGCTGCTGTTCCAGGATCAGATCGCTGCCCTTCGTACCGGGCGCGGCGATCGTGACGAGCGCCCTGATGTTCTTGGAGCGCGACGCGGCGATCAGGCCGACAGAACCGCCCTCGCTGTGACCGACGACGACGATGCGTTTCGGATCCACGTCAGGCTGTTTGCGCAGCCACTGCACCACGCTCACCACATCGTCTGCGTAGTCGGCGATGCCTGCTGATTCGGCCCGGCCTCCGCTCTGACCCACACCGCGCTTGTCGTAGCGCACCACGAGCCATCCCGCGTCGGCGAGATGCCCCGCGAGCTGGCCCATCACAGGTACGCCGTATGCGATGCTGTCGCGATCGACGTTGCCCGACCCGCCGACGAGGATGATCGCCGGCAGGCGCTCGACGTTCTTGTCCTTCTTGCCCGCAGCCACCTTGCCCGCCGGACGCGACACGGTGGCCCCGAGGTTGAAGCCGAGCGCGGGAATGAGCAGCGCCTGATCGTTCTCCCGGTACTCCTTCACCTCGCGCGTGAAGACGCTGGTGAGGTCGTCGCGCACCACGTCGACGTTCGCGGCGGGAATCGAGTAGCGAACCAGTCGCCCCGTCGCCTTCTCGGCCCACAGGAGCAGCACGAGCGGCGTGCCGTTGTTGTCGATGTCGACGGCGTGCCTGCGCACCTCGTACATGCCGTCGGCCGTCTGCATGCGCTCGTCGGCAACGGCAGAAAGCGTTCCCTTGATCTGACCCTGCGGCGCGACGTACAGGGAGAGTGCCGCTCCGGGCTGGAGGCCGATCACGCGGAACGCCAGGCCCTGCGCCGCGGCGAACACGTTGTTGGGCAGGAAGATCGCATCGGCCGCGATGTCGTGCGCCACCTCCGACGTCGTCTCGCCCTGCAGAATCCTGCTGACGCCGCGCCCGCCCGAGACCGTCGTCTCGATGATGAGCGGCTGATCCTTCACGATGGCCTCGGTGCGCAGCCGCACCGGCGCGCCCGTCGAGTCGTACACGAGCTCGGCGCTCCGCAGCACGAACCCGCCTCCCGTCATGCCGCCGGAGGATCTGACCGTCGTTCCCGAGGCTTCGCGCAGAACCGCGACCTCCTCCGCTCCCACGCTGCGACCCTGCACGACGATGCGGAACGTGGCATTCCAGATGTCGTCGGCAGGGGGTTGCGCGCGGCCGGGCAGCGCCGCGGTCACCGACAGGAGGAGGACGATGAGGCACGTACAATGGCGAAGGACTATGGCCATCTGCTCAGCATAACAGTGCCCGAATGACCATGACCTTCGACGAGGAGTACCGCGCCCTGCACGCTGCCGCCGTGTGGGCCGATCGATCCGGATGCGATGCGCGCATCGACGTGAGCGGGCCTGATGCGACCGACTGGTTGCAGGGTCTGCTGACGCAGGACATGAAGGCGCTCCAGCCAGGCCAGGGCGCCGAAGCGGCATACCTCACGCCGCAGGGACGCATGATCGCGCACCTCGTCGCGCTCCGGCGCGCGGCGTCGTTCCTGCTCGAAGTCCCAGCATCGATCAGCGAGACGGTCCGCACGCGGCTCGATCAGTTCGTGATCACGGAGGACGTCGCGATTCAGGACGTTTCGGCGTCGTTGGGCTGCCTGACGGTGCTCGGACCACGAGCGAGTGCGACAGTCGCGCAGGTCACCGGTCTGGACGCCACGACGCTCGACACGCTGACCGAGTACGCCCACGTTGCGACGGAAGGCGATGCCGCGCTCGTGGTCGCGACGCGCGAGTTCGGCGTACCCGGCTTCGACCTGCTCGCGGATCCGGCGACGCTCGCGGGATGGCGTGCGGCGGCGGATGCCGCTGGCGTGCGCGAGGCGGAGGCCGGCCTGCTCCATACGGCGCGCATCGAGGCGGGCAGGCCGCGCTTCGGCGTCGACATGCACGAAGACACGATCCCGCTCGAGGCCGGTCTCGAATCGCGGGCGATCGGCTTCGACAAGGGGTGCTACGTGGGGCAGGAGGTGGTCATCCGCATCCTGCACCGCGGGCAGGGCCGCGTGGCGCGTCGTCTCGTGTGGGTCGAGCACACGCCGTGCGGGCCGGAACGCCAGGTGTGGGAGCCGGGGACCGAGGTCAGGCTCGGCGACAAGATCGTGGGCAAGGTGGGGAGCGCGTGCTGGTCACCCTCGCGCGGAGGCCTCCTCTGTATCGCGATGGTGCATCGCGACGCGTTCGCGCCCGGCACTGTCGTCACCATCGACGGACTCGACGCGACCGTCAGGGCCCTCCCCTGATGCGCTCCATCATCGTCAGTGCGGCCGTCGTCGAGAGGGACGGGACGTTCCTGCTGACGCGTCGTGCGAAGGATTCGCACCTCGGTGGGAAGTGGGAGTTCCCGGGTGGAAAGGTCGAACCCGGGGAGAGCGTCGAGGACGCGCTCGTGCGCGAGATCGGCGAGGAGCTCGCGTGTGCCGCGACGATAGGGCAGCACCTCCTTACCACTCGACACGCCTACGAAGAGGTCCACGTCGAGCTGCACTTCTTCACTGTGACGATCGATGGCGAGCCGGTGCCGCAGCTCGGGCAGGAGATGCGCTGGGTGCCGAGGCAGGAACTCGGAGTGCTGCCATTGCCCGAGGCGGACGCAGACCTCGTGGCGCTGCTCACCGCGTAGAGAGACACCCCTTGCCGGTAGAGGCCCAGCGCAGGGGCACCCCGTGTGGGTGCCCGTCACCCGGCAGGCCGAGACGTGATGTGGACGCAGTGCCGGCGCATGGGGCACGTCGTGCAGAGCGGCTTGCGTGCCGTACACACGGTGGCGCCGAAATCCATGAGCGCCTGGTTGAAGTCGAAGACGTGCTTGTGAGGCAACACCGTGCGAGACACCGCCCACAGGTGTTTGCGCATGGCGTGCGACTTCGGATCGCCCGTGCCGACGAAGACGCGGAAGAGCACGCGCGCCACGTTGGTGTCGAGGATCGCTGCGCGCTTGCCGAACGCGAAGCTCATGACGGCGCCGGCCGTATAGGCGCCGATGCCCTTGAAGGAGAGCAGCGTCTCTTCGTCGGACGGCAGCTGGCCACCGTACTGCGTCACCGCTTCGCGGGCGATCGATTGCAGCCGCCGCGGCCTGATGTTGTAGCCGAGCGGACGCCACGTCTGCACGACGTCGTGCTCGGGCGCCGAAGCGAGCGCCTCGAACGACGGATACTTCTCCAGCCATTCGAGATACTTGGGCAGCACGCGATCCACCTGCGTCTGCTGGAGCATGATCTCGGAGACAAGGATGTGGTACGGGTCGCCGGTCCGCCGCCAGGGAAGGTCGCGGCCCTGCGCGCGGTACCACGTCAGCAACTGCGTCCTGAATCGTCGTCGGGCCGGCGGCGATGGCGTGTCGAGCATGCGAGGCAGTGAAACCCGACACATGATGCCCCATGACGAGAGCTACGCGCGGTGCCAGGCGATTGCGGCCGCGCACTACGAGAACTTCCCCGTGGCGTCGCGCCTCGTGCCGGCGCGGATGCGGCCGCACATCGCCGCCGTGTACGCCTTCGCGCGCGCGGCAGACGATTTCGCCGACGAGGGGCGGGCAGGCGAACAGGAGCGCCTGGCGTGGCTCGAGGCGTGGCGCGGCCTGCGCGAGGCTGGTGCTGGCACCGCGCCGATGGCACCAGCTGTCGGGCACGTGTCTGCCGCCGACGTGCGGGCGACGTTCGTCGCCGTGCACGACACCATCGCGCGCTGCGGTCTCGATCCGGCACTGTTGGACGACCTCGTGTCCGCTTTCGCGCAGGACGTGACCACCACGCGCTACGACACGTGGCGCGCCGTGCTCGACTACTGCCGGCGATCGGCCAATCCGGTGGGCCGCCTGGTGCTCGGTATCGCCGGCGTCCGCGACGCCGACGCCCTGCGCCAGTCCGACGCCGTGTGTACGGCGCTCCAGTTGACCAACTTCTGGCAGGACCTTGGCGACGACTGGCGCGTGCGCCAGCGGTTGTACGTGCCTGCCGACGTCATGGCCCGTCACGGCGCGACGACGGCCGCGCTCGATGCCGGTGTCCCCGACCCCGCCTGGCGTGAGGTGCTCGACGACCTCGGCGAGAAGACGATGGCGTTGTTTGCGGAGGGCAGGCCCGTATCCGAGGCGGTGCGCGGGCGATTGCGGTACGAACTGCGAGCCACATGGCTTGGCGGCACCACGATCCTGCGCCGCACGCTCGACGTCCGCCGCCGCTCGCTCGACGAGCGCCCCGCCCTGTCGCGCGGCGACCTCCTCCGTATCGCCATCGCCGCCTGTCTCCGGACGCCATGAACGGGCCCCACCCGTCCTCTGCGCGCGCTGAGGGCGACGCATGCGTCGCCCCGCGTGTCCGGAGACGTGCCTGCGGCCTCCGCTCGGGCCACGCCCGCGGGCTAGAATCAGGCGGTCCGTGGGTCGCGACACGAATTTCGCCTACTCGTTCCTCGCTCTTGCGCCCGATCGCCGGATGGCGATCACGGCCGTGTGGGACGTGTGTCGTGCGATAGACGATGAGGTGGACGAGCACGAGGAGCGGCCTCTCGCGGAGCGTCGCGCGGGGCTCGAGCGTTGGCGCGCGGAGATTGCCGCGTGTTTCGACGGCGGTGAGCCTCTCACGTCGCAGGGGCGCGCGCTGCAAGCGGTGACCCGACAATTTCCCCTGCCACGACACGCCTTCGAGGAACTGATCGATGGGTGCGCGATGGACCTCGTGCCGACGCGGTTCGCATCGTTCCCCGAGCTCCGCGTGTACTGCTACAAGGTGGCGTCCACCGTCGGCCTCATCTGCATCGAGATTTTCGGCTACGACAACCCGAAGACGCGCGAGTACGCCGAGCAGCTCGGGCTCGCGCTCCAGCTCACGAACATCCTGCGCGACGTGCCCTCGGACCTCGCGCGCGGCCGGCTGTACCTGCCGCTCGACGAGCTTGCGGCCCACGGCGTCACCGAAGAGGATCTTCGCGAAGGGCGACTCACGCCGGCGATTGCGTCGTTGTTCGAGCGGCAGGCCACCCGCGCGCGAGATCAGTTCGCGAGGGCCGAAGCGGCGCTCCCGCCCGAGGACGCGCGTGGTCTGGTCGCCGCGCGCATCATGGGCGCGATCTACAGGGAATTGCTGAATCGCATCGCGGCCTGCGGGTACGACGTGTTCTCGAGCCGCGTGCGCGTGCCGCGCTTCCACAAGGCGAGGCTCGCGCTCGCCACGTGGCTGCGCACCGTCCTCTCGTCGCCGGCGTCCGCAGGAGTCGGCGTCGCGAAATGACATCGCCTGATGCGATCGTGATCGGCGCGGGCTGCGCGGGGCTGTCGGCGGCGTGCGCGCTGGCCGCCCGCGGCGCCCGCGTGCTGGTGCTCGAAGCGCGAGGGCAACTCGGGGGGCGCGCGACGGCGTTCCTCGATCGCGAATCGGGCGAGTACGTGGACAACGGCCAGCACGTCCTGCTCGGCTGCTATCACCAGACCAAGCACTACCTGGCGCGCGTTGGCGCGTCAGACGCGGTGCAGTTCCAGAAGCAGCTCGCGTTCACCTGTGTCGATGCGCATGGCGCGCTGTCGCGGCTCGAGTGTCCCGACTGGCGCCCGCCGCTGCACCTGGCGGGCGGGCTCCTGCGCTGGCGCGCGCTGGGCTGGGGCGACAGGCTCGCGGCCACGCGGATCAGGAGAGGCCTGGCTGCGGCGCGGCGTGCCGTCACGCATGGCGCGCCGCCACCGGTGCTTCCGGGTGAGACCGTGGGCGCATGGCTGGCGCGGCACCGACAGACGCCGCGCCTTGTGGCGTTGCTGTGGGAGCCGCTGGCCGTTGCGGCGTTGAACCAGTCGGTGGCCGAGGCGCAAGCCGCGCCGTTTGTGCGGATCCTCGGGCAGATCTTCAGCGACGACCCGTCTGATGCCGCGCTCGGCATGCCCACGCGGCCGTTGCACGAGGTGTTCGGCGAACCGGCTCGCGCATTCATCGAGGCGCGCGGCGGCCAGGTGAAGCTCGACGCCCTCGCCCGCGTGGTGGTGGCCGGCGACCGCGTCGGCTACGTCGACACGCGAGGCACCTCGATCAGGGCCGCGACGGTCATCGTCGCCGTGCCGTGGTTCAGCCTGCCGGCCGTGTTCCGGGGCAGCGAGCAGGGCGCGCTGCGCGGGTTGCTGGAGAGCGAGGCCGCGCGTGCCTCGTCATCGATCGTCTCGGTGAACCTGTGGCTGGAGCGGGCGGCGCTGCCGTCGCCGCTCGTGGGCCTGCCCCAACGGACCTTCCAGTGGATGTTCGACAAGCGCTGGGCGTTCGGCGAGTCGGCGAACCATTTCACGCTCGTGGCCAGTGGTGCCGACGCCGTCCTGCGGCGTACCAACGAGGAACTCGCCGACCTCGCGCTGCGGGAGGCCACCGACGCACTGCCGGAGTTGCGACAGGCGAAAGTTCAGCGTATCCGCGTGGTTCGCGAGCCGAACGCGACGTTCTCGCTGGCGGCGGGCCAACCGTCGCGACCTGCCTCGCATACGTCGGTGCAGGGGTTGCTGCTCGCGGGCGACTGGACCGATACGGGCCTCCCCGCGACGATCGAAGGGGCCATCGCCTCGGGTCATGCGGCCGCCGCTGCCGTGGCCTGAGGTCCACGCGCTACAATTCCCGGCGGGCCCGTCGTTCTTCGCCCCCAGTTCCTCACGTTCCAGGTACCTTCATGACCGCGACCATCACACCGACGTCCGAGATCCACGCGCTGCTTGGCGCCGACGCCGAAGCTCTCCTCACATACGAGGCCAAGGGCTTCCCGAAGGACACGCTGCACCTGCCGGGTCCCGACTACATCGACCGCGTCTTCGCGCACACGGACCGATCGCCGAGCGTGCTGCGCAACTACGCGCAGATCCTGAACACGGGCCGCCTGGCCGGCACCGGCTACGTCTCGATCTTCCCCGTCGACCAGGGCGTGGAGCACTCCGCGGGCTCGAGCTTCGCGCTCAACCCCCTGTATTTCGACCCCGAGAACATCGTGAAGCTGGCGTACGAGGGCGGCTGCAACTGCGTCACCTCCACGCTCGGTGTGCTCGGGTCGGTGGCGCGCAAGTGGGCGCACAAGATCCCGTTCATGGTGAAGTTGAACCACAACGAGTTCCTGAGCTACCCGAACCGCTACGACCAGGTGATGTTCGCCACCGTCGAGCAGGCATTCGAGATGGGCGCGATCGCGGTGGGCGCCACCGTGTACTTCGGGTCGGAGGAGTCGACGCGGCAGATCCAGGAAGTGAGCGCGGCGTTCGCGCGCGCACACGAACTCGGGATGCTGACGGTGCTCTGGTGCTACACGCGCAACCCGGCGTTCAAGACCAAGGACGTGGATTACCACGTATCGGCCGACCTCTCGAGTCAGGCCAACCACCTCGGCGTGACGATCGAGGCCGACATCATCAAGCAGAAGATGCCGGAGAACAACGGCGGCTACAACGCGCTGAAGTTCGGCAAGACGCACCCGAAGGTCTACAGCGATCTGATTCCGGGCGATCACCCGATCGAGATGACGCGCTACCAGCTCGCCAACTGCTACATGGGCCGTATCGGCCTCATCAACTCGGGCGGCGCGAGCACGGCCAACGACTTCGCCGAGTCGGCGAGGACTGCGGTGATCAACAAGCGCGCGGGCGGCATGGGGCTGATCCTCGGCCGTCGCGCCTTCCAGCGCCCGTTCGCCGACGGCGTCAGGCTGCTCAACCTGCTCCAGGACGTGTACCTGGACAAGGCGATCACGATCGCCTGATTCTGCCGGTTTTCCGGCGCGTGCCCTGAGCGAGTGAAGCGAGTCGACGGGGGCTCTGTATCCGGTTGCCCGTTGCCCGTTGCCGAGACGTTCTGCCATGTCCATCCTGAAAGTCGCCCGCATGGGCCATCCGGTGCTCCGCGCGCGCGCGCGGGCGCTCGATCCGTCGGAAGTGCGGGCGGCGGTGATGCAGAAGTTCATCGACGACATGATGGACACCATGCTCGAGTACGAGGGCATCGGTCTGGCAGCACCGCAGGTCCATGAAGGCGTGCGCCTGTTTGTCGCCGGTCTTGACGATGGGCAGGGCAAGCTGCGCGTGACGCCGTTCGTCAACCCGGTGATCACGCCGCTGTCTGACGCGACGGCCGAGGACTGGGAGGGTTGCCTCAGCATCCCCGACATCCGCGGCCGCGTGCCCCGGCACGCGCACATCCGCATCGACGCCCTCGATCGCAAGGGCAAGCCGTTCCAGATGGAGCTGCGCGACTTCCAGGCCCGCGTCGTCCAGCACGAGACCGATCACCTCGACGGCGTGCTGTTCTTCGATCGCATGTCGACGTTCGGGTCGCTGACGTTCCTCGAGGAGTACTCGCGCTACCACCGCAGCCCGGGCGCCGACGAGGAGGACGAGTAAGCCATGGCCTACCATGCCGAGGTCCTGCTCGACAGCGTCAACCCGGCGGGTCAGCGGCTGACGACGTTCGTGCTGCGGTTCCCGCGGTTCGTGCTGTCGGAGTTCAACACGCACCGCATGTTCTCGCGCAACGCGTCGAGCTCGCGCGCGATTCCCACGACGAAGCTGATGCAGCAGCTCCGCGAGGACCCCGTCCTGCCGGTGGAATGGGGACGCAACCAGGCGGGGATGCAGGCGCGCGAAGTACTCGATGCCGCCGCCGCGTCGGCCGCCGAAGCCGAGTGGCTTGCCGCGCGTGACGCGGCGCTCGCGCACGCCGATCGACTCCGCGCCATCGGTGCGCACAAGCAGATCGTCAATCGCGTGCTCGAGCCGTGGATGTGGACGAGCGTGATCGTGTCGTCCACCACGTACGACAACTTCTTCACGCTGCGCTGCCATCCCGACGCGCAACCCGAGATCAAGCGCCTCGCCGACATGATGCGCGAGCGCTTCGCGGCGTCGACGCCCGTTCCTCACGCGTCCGGCGAATGGCACCTGCCGTTCATCGGACCTGACGACGAGGTGCTCGCGATCGAGGAGCGCAAGCAGGTGTCGGTGGCGCGCTGCGCGCGCGTCAGCTACCTGACGCACGTCGGCACGCGCGACATCGACGCCGACATGCGGCTCTATCGCCAGTTGCTCGACGCCGGACACTGGTCGCCGTTCGAGCATGTTGCCGTTGCGGCGGGCGATGACGCGCGCTTCAACAATTTCAGCGGCTGGCAGGCATATCGCCACCAGATGGAGCAGGCGCGCACGCTCGTGCTGGGCGAGGTGGCTCCCGCGTGAGCACGCGGTCGCCCGGGTTCTCGACCAGCCTTCGCGTGCGATGGGCCGACTGCGACGCGTTCGGTCACCTCAACAACGCCAGCTACCTCTCGTATTTCGAGGAGGCACGCCTCGACTACTGGAACGCCGTCGTCCCCGACATCCCGTTTCCGGGGATGGCGCTCGTCCACGCGTCGGTCGATTTCAAGGGACAGGCGTACCCGGGCGACATGCTGACCATTGCTGCGGCGATCACCGAGTTGAAGACAACGAGCTTCTGGGTGTCGTACGAGGTCAGGCGTGGCGATACCGTCGTGGCCGTGGGCCGGACGGCGCAGCTGTTCTTCGACTACGCGAACCAGACGCCCACGCCGATTCCAGACGACTTCCGTGCGCGCATCGCCGCGTACGAGGGGATTGCGGCCGGCGGACCCGGTCGCGAGCCGTGACGCGCATGACACAGGACATCCAGCCAGGCGAGATCGGGTGGGTCGACCTCACCGTCGACAACGCGACGCAGGTGCGTGACTTCTACAGGGCCGTTGTCGGGTGGGAGTATCGCGACGTGCAGATGGAAGGCGGCTACGCCGACTACGCGATGACCAACCTCGAAGGCCGCGACGTGACGGGCATCTGTCATGCGAGGGGCATCAACGAGGGCGTTCCGGCGCAATGGCTCGTGTATTTCACGGTGCTGGATCTGCAGTTCGCCGTCGACGAGACCGTGGCGCGTGGCGGGGCGGTGCTCCGCGGACCGACGGACATGGAGGTGGGCCGATTCGCCGTGATCCGCGACCCGGCCGGGGCCGTGTGCGCCCTGTTCCAGGCCCCGTCAGGCACGCCGGAAAAAACTCCTTGACGGCCTTGTGAAAGATTTCACATAATGCGTCTCAAGCTGAGGGTCGACGGGCATCCGTTCCAAACACCTTCAAGCCCATCCGGGAAGCGACCTCTTCCGGAAGGGATGGTGAGCCTTCGTAGTTCAGGCCCGCCTGGTCAAGTACTTCCTCGTAATAATCCTCCATACAGTGCCTGGCGCCCTCAGCTGCTCTTCCTCGCGCCAGCTCCATCAGCACGCAACCATCGCAGGACACTGAACCGCACGACGCGGACGTGATCGATGCGCTACACGCGGCTGACGGCTCCACACGATTCACCATTCGCCCAGGGCTCCGTGCACGCGTACCTCGTACACGGTGCCGTGCCCACGCTCGTCGACGCGCCGTCTGCGACGCCCGCGTTCCTGGACGAGATCGCCGATGCGCTCACGGCAGCCGGCGACGGTCCGCTCCGGCAGGTGATCGTCACGCACGGCCATCCGGATCACATCGACGGTGCGGCGGGTATCCACGCGCGCTGGCCGCAGGCGGTCTTCCGCAAGCGCGCGCCGCTGCCTGTTGCCGATGCGATCGCCTGGCAGGTGGTGGAGAAGGAGCCGATGCTCGCCGTTGGCGACACGCAGATGTGGATGATCGCCACGCCGGGACACGCGCCCGATCATGCGTGCCTGTTCGACGTGCACGAAGGCATCCTGATTGGTGGAGATATCGCGATGAATGGCAGCACCATGGCCATCCCGGCCGACCATGGCGGCAGCCTGCGCCAGTACATGGCGTCGCTGCACGCCGTACTGGACCTGCAGCCGCGCGTCATCCTGCCCGGCCACGGTGAGCCCATCCTGCAACCCGCGGCGTTGCTACGTGGCTACATCTCGCACAGGATCGCGCGCGAGCGACAGGTGCTCGAGTGCCTCGCAGCGGGGATTGCGTCGACCGATGCGATCGTCGACACGCTGTATGCTGGCCTCGCCGACACCCTGAGACCCGCCGCGCGACAGAACGCGATCGCTCACCTTCGCAAGCTCGAAGAGGACGGCCGCGTGGCGTGTGCGGGCGATGACTGGCACCTCCGGAGCGCCTGATGCTGCTGTATCGCACCCCGCAGGGACTCGTCCTGGTCACGGGCGGACGCTCGCTGTCCCTGCCCACGCTCACGTTCGACGCGCTGCTCCAGGATCCCGATCCGTTCGCGCGGCTCGCATTGCTTGCGACAGACGCCGCTGAAGTCGACGGCGCGACGCCGCAGGTGATGCTCGCGCCGATCGGATCGCAGGACGTGTGGGCGGCCGGCGTCACGTATTACAGGAGCCGCGACGCGAGGATGGACGAGGCGCGCGAGAGCGGAGCCGCGACGTTCTACGACCGCGTCTACGAAGCCGAGAGGCCCGAGCTGTTCTTCAAGAGCACGGCGTCCCGCGTGGTGGGGCCCGGCGGCGTGGTGCGCGTGCGCCGCGACTCGACGTGGTCGGTGCCGGAACCTGAGCTCGTGCTGGTGATCAACGCCGCCGGCACCGTGATCGGGTACACCGTCGGCAACGACATGAGCGCGCGCGACATCGAGGGCGAGAATCCGCTGTACCTGCCGCAGGCCAAGATGTACGACGGCAGCTGCGCCATCGGTCCGGCGGTGCTCGTCACGCCGCGTCCGCTGGACGCGAGTACCGCGATCGGGCTCCGCATCACGCGTGACGGTCGCGTCGCGTTCGACGGCGAGACGACGACAGGACGGATCAAGCGCGGCTTCGCCGAACTGGTGGGCTGGCTCCGGCGCGAGACGACGTTTTCAGTGGGCGTCTACCTGTTCACCGGCACGGGCATCGTGCCGCCCGACGACTTCACGCTCGCCAGCGGCGACGAGATCGCCATCACGATCGACGGCATCGGCACCTTGGTCAACGTCGTGGAGTGACGGGCCGCGGGGAGGATGCCAGGCCCGTGGATCAGGCGTCGGCTGCGCGGGCGGCGCTGCCCGCACGCGTGGTGGTGATCAACGCTTCCATGTGGCCCAGGTATCGTTCGAGCGCCACGCGGCCGGCGCGCGTCAGGACGTACTCGCTGCGCGGCAGGCGCCCTTCGAAGGTCTTCGTGCAGGCGATGTAGCCCGCGTCCTCGAGCTTGCGCGCGTGCACGCTGAGGTTGCCGTCGGTGGTGCGCAGCAGGATCTTCAGGTCGTTGAACGACAGCTTTTCCTGCACCGCGAGCGTGCTCACGATCGCCAGGCGCAGGCGCTCGTGAATCAGCTTGTCGAGGTTCAACGGAGACGAAGGGTCGGCATGTGAATCGATCGACCGCACTCGCGGTCGAAAACCACGCAACCGGCCCACAGGCACATCGTCCTGTGTCCTGAGACGTTCTGTCATGGGCATCCGGCGGAAACGCCCGCCGCCTGCATCGTACGCTGCTGTCGCATCCGCATACAATCACCCGTATGGCCGGCAACCCGAAGGGCTACGCCAACCCAGACCTCCTGATCGAGGCCGACGACCTGGCCGCCGCGCTCGACGGCCCTGACGCGCCGCTCGTGCTGGATCTGCGTCCTGCCGAGGCGTATGCCGCGGGTCACGTGCCGACGGCCGTCCATCTCGACCTCTTCGGCATCAGCCTGATCGACACCGACCCCGCGCCCCTGCGCGCGTTCCTCTGGATCCTGGAGCACCTGCTCGCATCACGCGGTGTCTCTGCCGACCGTCCCGTCGTGGTGTACGACGAGCACTCTGGCATGCGCGCGGCGCGTGCGTTCTGGGCACTGGAATACTTCGGGCACACGCAGACGCGCCTGTTCGACGGCGGTTTCGGGGCGTGGCGGGCGGGCGGTCATTCCGTGAGCCTGGAACCCGTGTCGCCGAAGTCGACCACGTGGACGGGTGTGCCCGTGGACGACAGGATGGCCTCGTATCGCGACGTGCTGGCACGACTCGATGCCGCCGACGCCGTGGTCCTCGACACGCGCTCCGACGGCGAGTATCACGGCACGCTGGTGCGCGCTGCGCGTGGCGGTCGCGTCCCTGGCGCCGTGCACGTCGAGTGGACCACCAACCTCCGCCCCGACGGCTCGTTCAAGAGCGCCGACCAACTGCGCGCGATGTACGAACCCGCAGGCGTGACGCCGGACAAGGAAGTGTTCACGTACTGCCAGGGCGGCTACCGCGCCGCACACGGTTACCTGGCGCTCCGTCTCCTGGGCTACCCTCGCGTCCGTAACTACGTCGGATCCTGGAAGGAATGGGGCGACCGCCTCGAACTCCCTGTGGAGGTCGACTGAAGACCATGGCCATGAATCGAGTTCTCGACTACATCCAGACGCACCGCGATCAGTACATCGATCAACTGAAGGGATTCCTCGCGATCCCCAGCATCAGCGCGTTGCCGGCACACGCGGGAGACGTGCGCCAGTGCGCGGAATGGTGCGTGACGGAGTTGAATCGCATCGGTCTTCGCAACGTCGCGCTGCACGAGACGCCGGGCCACCCGATCGTCTACGGCGAATGGCTCGGCGCACCTGGCGCACCGACGATGCTGTTCTACGGGCACTACGACGTGCAGCCCGTGGATCCGGTGGATCTGTGGGAGTCGCCGCCCTTCGAGCCGACCGTACGTGAAGGCGCCATCTACGCGAGAGGATCCGCCGACGACAAGGGGCAGATCTTCATGCACCTCAAGGCCATCGAGGCCACGCTGTCGCAGGCGGGTGCACTGCCCATCAACGTGAAGGTGATGCTCGAAGGGGAAGAGGAAGTCGGCAGCGCCAATCTCGATACCTTCATCGCCGCCAACAGGGATCTGCTCGCGGCAGACGTCGTGGTGATCTCCGACTCGCCGATGTTCGATCGCGACGTGCCATCGATCTGTTACGGGTTGCGCGGTCTCGCGTACTTCCAGATCGACGTGCGCGGCAGCAGCACCGATCTGCACTCGGGATCGTACGGAGGCGCCGTCGCCAATCCGGCTATCGTGCTCGCACAACTGCTCGCGCAGATGAAGGACAAGAGCGGCAAGATCAGGATCCCGGGGTTCTACGACGCCGTCGTCGACGTTACCGCCGCCGAGAAGAAGGAGTTCGCGAAGCTCCCGTTCAACGAGAAGCGGTGGGCGCGCGAGATCGGCCTGTCGAAGCCGTCAGGCGAGAGCGGCTACTCCACGCTCGAACGCAAGTGGGCGCGGCCGACGTTCGAGATCAACGGGCTGCTCGCCGGCTTCACGGGCGAAGGCGCCAAGACCGTCATCCCCGCCACGGCGATGGCCAAGGTCAGCATGCGCCTCGTGCCCAATCAGGATCCGCAGACCATCGGCAAGCTGTTCGAAGACTACGTGAAGAAGCTTGCGCCGAAGACCGTCGAGGTCACCGTCACGCACATGCACGGTGGCAAGCCCTGGACGACCGGGTTCGACAACGCGTGGGTGCAGGCGGCGGGCCGTGCGATCGAGAAGGGGTTCGGCCGTCCGCCGGTGTTCGTCCGCGAAGGGGGATCGATCCCCGTGGTGTCGACGTTCCAGGACGTGCTCGGCCTGCCGAGCGTGTTGTTCGGCATCGGCCTGCCCGGCGAGAACGCGCACGCGCCGAACGAGTGGCTCGACCTCTCCAACTTCCACAACGGCGTGTTGGCGTCCGCTTACCTGTACCAGGAACTGGCGGGGGTAGAGCGGTAGGACATCACCGGGACACCGGCAGCGTGATGTGACTTGCGCGGCCGGTCTGGCGGTACACGGTGTGTGTGGCCGCCACGAAGTCGGACGGCTTCGCGTTCGGGATGTCCGTGAACGTCTGCGGGTTCCTGTCGATCATCGGCAGCCACGAGCTCTGCACGTGGACCACGATGCGGTGACCCTTGCGGAACGTGTGCGCCACGTCGGGGAGGTCGAAGCGGACCTCGTCAGGCTGACCGGGCGTGAAGGGGACCGGTGATTCGAACGATCGCCGGTACTTGCCGCGGAACGGCTCGCCCCGTACGAGGATCTGCGCACCTTCGCCGGTCTGGTCGAGGACCTTCACCACGAAGTCGGCGTCGGTTCCCGTGGTCGAGACGTGCAGCGACACGCCGATCGGTCCGAGCACCGTGACGTCCTCGGTGAGCACGGGACTGCGATAGGTCAGTACGTCGGCGCGCCTGCCGGCGAACGTCTGGTCGGACGCCATGTAGTCGCGCGGCATCCCGATCGCCTCGACGCCGACCAGCGGCACGGGCTGCGCGGGGTCGCTCACGTACGCGTCGTACGCGCTGGTGGCTGCCGGTGCGTCGACGCCGAGTCCGCGATCGGCGGCGAAGTAGTACGCGCGCGGTATCGTTTCCACCGGCCATGCGTCGGATGAACGCCACCTGTTCGTGCCCGTCTCGAAAATCGACACCCCTGCGACGGCGGGGACCGCATCGTCTCGCAACGACCGTGCGAAGAAGCGATGCTCGATCTCCTTCCTGTAGTGCTCGGACGTGGCCTGTCCGAACACCATCTCGCCGGTCCTGGTGCCGTCGCCGCGCGCCCATCCGCCGTGCGTCCACGGACCCATCACGAGGTGACTCTCCGTGGCAGGACTCTGTGATCGCAGCGTCCTGAACGCCAGCAGCGGGCCGGCGAGATCCTCGGCGTCGTACCAGCCGCCGACGATGAGCACCGCCGGCGTGACGTTGCGCAGGTGACGCCAGATCGAGCGGGCCTTCCAGAACTCGTCGTACGTCGTGTGCGCGTGGTTCTGCATCCAGTACGGGTTCTTGTCGAGCCCGTACCGCCGGCTCAGCTCCATCAGCGATCCCGCATCCCTGTAGAACGCGTAGCCGTCGCGCGTACCGTAGTCGAACGGCTTGCCGCGTTCCGGTGTCACCGGCTGCGGTCCGCGCGGGAGGAAGTTCACATAGAACGAGAAGTTGTGCGCGAGCAGGAACGCGCCGTTGTGGTACGCGTCGTCGCCGAGGTAATAGTCGGTGACAGGGCCCTGCGGCGAGACGGCCTTCAACGCCGGATGCGCGTCGATGAGCGCCGCCAGCGCGTAGAAGCCGGGATACGAGATGCCCCACATTCCCACGCGCCCGTTGTTGCACGGCACGTGCGTCACCAGCCAGTCGATGGTGTCGTACGCGTCGGAGGCCTCGTCGGTCTGTCGTCCCGTCTTGCCCGGCACGTACGGCCGCACTTCCTCCCATTCACCCTCGGAGAGATATCGTCCGCGCACGTCCTGATACGCGACGATCCACGGTTGGTCGGCGAACTCTCGCGAAGGACCGACCGTCTGCGGGTACGTGTCCGTGCCGTAAGGGCTCGTGCTGTAGGGTGTGCGCTGAAGCAGGATGGGCGCTCCACCCTCCGGGCACGTGCGCGGCGAATAGACGGCGGTATGGAGCCGTACGCCATCGCGCATCGGCACGAGGTGCTCGCTCTTCGCGTGCGTCGCGCGCGCGTCTCGCGCAGGGGTTGCAGGCTGTGCCTGCAGTGAGAGCGACGAGACGGCAACGAGCAGGACGAACAGGGACCGGAGAGTCACCGCTGAAGCATGCCACAGCGTACCGACCGCCTGTCGCGCCATGGCGGCCGGGCCCGGAGGGCCGGCCGTGCCACCGCTTTCTCTATCGCGCCCTGATCACGACCACCGTCTGATCGTCATGTTGCGGGGCGCTGCCGGCATGCTCGGCGGCGGCGGCGTTGATGGCCTGCACGATGCCTTCGACAGGCGTTGCGGCGTTGGCGAGCGACGTGAACAGGTCGACGAGGCGCGTCTCGCCGAACTCTTCCTGATCGTCGCCCTGGCCTTCGACGATCCCGTCGGTGACGAGCAGGAAGACGTCGCCCGGTGCATAGGGAATCTGGCGTTCTTCGAGCTCCGACTCGAACAGCGTGCTCGACGACAGGCCGAGGCCCAGGCCGCGAGGCAGCCAGCGCCTCACCCGAGCCGTCTCCGCTTCGTAGTGGTACAGCGGCAGGTGGCCGGCGCGCGCGATGGTGATCGTCCTCGCTGTCGTGTCGAAGAAGACACCGAGCGCCGTCACGAAGGAGCGGCGTTCCATGTCTCGTCCGAGCAGCGCGTTGGTGCGGACGAAGAGCTGACGCGGCGTGAGACCGAAGCCGTGCAGCGACCTGACGACACCCTGCAGCTTCGACATGTAGAGCGCGGCGGACGTCCCCTTGCCGCTCACGTCGCCGATCATCACGGTGAGGTGGCCCTCGCTGCTCTCGAGGTAGTCGAAGTAGTCGCCGCCGACTTCCTGCGCCGGGATCGACATCCCGAACACCTCGAGCCCCGCGACCGTCGGCGCGTGCTGCGGGAGCGACTCGAGCTGGATGCGTCGCGCGATGGCGAGTTCCTGCCGCGCGCGTTCCTGCGCGGCGAGGTTCTCGTACAGGAACGCGTTCTCCACGAGCAGGCTCGCCTGGCTCGCGATCACGCCGAGGAGCGCCGAATCGTCGGCGTTGTAGGCCGCCTCGGACAGCTTCTCGCCGATGAAGATCACGCCGCGCAACTCGTCGTGGCCACCGATCGGATAGAGGTGGTGGATCTGCGCGCGCCTCAACGCAAGTCGGAGCCGCGGCGGTGCGTACTCCGCGTCGAGTTCGGCACCGCGCGCCGCGCGCAGCACCTGCACGGCCTCCTCGGCGCACGTCCCGCAGAACGCCGCCCAGTCCTCGGGCTCGAAGCCCACTGACCGTTTCGAGCTCACGAGGCGCGGGCCCTGCACGAACACGAGCCCCGCGCGCTTGAGCGGCATCAGACGATCGATCACGGTGAGCACGCCGTCGGCGAGGCCGTCGAGATCGAGCCGCGGCCCCATGATCTCGCCGAGCTCGCGCGTGGCGCGGCGATAGTCATGCCCCTCCTGGTAGTACTGCTCGGCCAGGAACCGGTGCCCGCGCTTGAGGAGCGATCGGAAGGCATACGCGAACACCACCGCCGCCGCGATGAGCACGCCCTTCTCGACGAGTGCGCGGCGAGCCGGATCGACCGGCGTGGGCAGTACTTCGATGGCCTCGCTCGTGAGCCGCACGTTGGGCAGGGACAGTTCGAGGTGCATCATCCGCCACCAGAACCACAGGCCCGCCCCCACGACCAGCAGCGTCCACGCCGAACTGACGAGCAGGTACTGCACGTTGCGGCGCACGCGCAGGTCCAGTTCGAGCAGGTGATAGCGCCCGATGACGAGCAGGTACACCACCAGGACCGCGAGGTACACGAGCGCGTTCAGCCCCTGCGCCACGGACGCCGGAGCGATCCCCAGCGAGAGCCCCATCAGTCTGCCGAGGACACCCACGACGATCGGGCCGATCATGAAGCCCACGGCGAGGCTCGTGGCGATGGACGTCGGTCGCGAGATCTGCCGGTCTTCCGGACTGTAGCTCCGGTGCGTACCCGCCGACGCAATCGCGGCGTACGACACCATGATGATCGCCGTCGCGTACGGCACGCCGTCGATGTTGCTGGGCCGTCCCCATATGAGGGCGAGCCCCACGACGGCCAGCAGGATCGCGAGCACGTAGCCGCCGGTGATGGCCCAGCGTCGACGCACGAGGCCCGGCCGCTCGCGCGGGAAGTACCGCATCGAGTGCAGCCAGAACGCCACGCCGAGGCCGGCGGCACACGAGAGCAGGAAGTCCGACGTGAACAGGTACCAGGTCGGCAGCGTCCGCCTCGGACGGTTCAACGCGACGGCGATCGTGTACCCCGTCCCCATCCACGCGAGCCCGAGGTAGTACGCCGCCTTGATGTGTGTCCTGTACGTCGCCAGCAGCGTCCCGCCCACGATGTAGAGCAGGCCGACGATCGCCAGCAGCAGCGCTGCGATGCCGATCCCGAACGCCGACAGTCGCACCTCGAGGGTCAGCGGCTCGCCGTTGCGCAGGACTTCGTACTCGCTCACGCGGCCCACGTGCGATGCGCGCATCAGGCGGTCGGCGTCGAGGTCGTTCGCGAAGCCCTGGCCGTTGATCCGCGTGATCACGTCGCCGGGCAGCATGCCGGCGCGATCCGACGCGCCCCCTGGCGTCACCTGCGTGACGACCACGGTCTTGCTGATCGATCGCACGGCATCCATGAAACCGGCGGCCGGCACGATCACCGAGACCAGCCTGCGCGTGCTCGCGCGATACGCCGTGACTTCCACGCGGTCCTGGCCGGCGATCCGCTCGCGCGCCTCGTCGGTACCCGACAACATGCGCCTGTTGATCTCGGCGAGGATGTCGCCGGGTTCGAGCGACTCGACGGGCTCCACGCCGTCGATGAACCCCGCGACAAGCGCGAACGTCTCGCTGCGCTGCGGTCCGCGCTCACCCGCGACGTGCTCGACGACGTAGACGGCCGAGAGCGGATTGATGAAGACGTTCTCGTCGGTGGCCGATCGGCCGACGACGAACAGGTTCATCGCCGCGAGCACGGCAAGACACACGCCCAGCGCGGCCACGGCGGCGCGCAGCAGCGCACGCGGACGGCTGATCGTGGTCGGTGTCACGGACGTCAGGGCCTCACCGTGGCGTGGGCGCGGCGGGCTGACCCGGGCGGGGCGGGGCGAACGGCAGGACGTCCGGCATCACCCGCACGCCCGTCGAGAAAGCCATCGGTGCCGGTCCACCTGCGTCGAACGTCACTTCGATGAACCCGGCCCGGTAGCCCTTGCCAGGCGCCTCGACACGGGCGCGATAGGTGCCGTCGGCATCCGGCTGCAGGTCGGTCGACGTCCAGACGGGACCGAGCGACTCGATCCGGAAGTCGCGCGCCGACGGATTCACAGCCTGCCAGAACAGCACCTTCTTCGGTCTGGCCGTGGAAGTGAGTTCGAGTGACCCGTCGGCGCCGGCTTTCCAATCGAACGTGGGCCTCGGTGTACCTGACACGACCGACGCGTAGAAGGCGAGGATGTCCTCGGCGACGCTGGAGTCCTTGAGCGAGTGGTCGGTGTTCGGCAGGTATCGGAGGTACTTCTCGCCCGGCAGTTCGCCGTAGTAGAACTGCCACGAGTCGGGCAGGAAGAACTGATCGCCGCTCGCGTTGACGATGTACTTCGGGATCGAGAGCCGGCTGCGATAGGAATACGGGTCCTCGATCGCGAGCAGCGCGTCGAAACGCGGCGCGCTCAGGCGGTCCATGATGCCGTGCGTCACGTAGTCGCCCACGGCTGGCGCCCAGAAGCCGTACGCGCGGTAGTGGTGCGTCATCGAGGTCCGCACATTCAGCACGTCGATCACCGCCGGCATGATCGCCACGACGCGGCTGTCCACCGCTGCCGTGGTCCATGTCGTCCAGCCGCGCTTGGACGCACCGGCGACAACGAACTTCGTGATGGCGCGCCGGCCGCCTTCCTGCGACTGCGCGAAGGCCTGCACGGTGTCCATCGCGCGCACCGCGGCCTTGGTCATCGGCAGGCGCGCGAGCCAGCCATCGTCGGCGCCGTCGAGAAACCTGCGCCAGCCATACGCGATGAGGTCGTCTTCCTTGCGCGCCACGCCATCGTTGAAGAAGGTGAGCGGCTGGTTCGGCACCATGCGCAGCTCGGTCACGATCGTCTTCGTGCGCGTGGCGAGCGCCGCCAGCATCCCGTCGGTCTTCGGCAGCGCCGTGCGATCGTTGGCCCCGCCGCCGATGAAGAGGAGCGACGTGTCGCTCTCCACCTGCTCTGGCCGCAGCACCGTGAGGTAGTGTTTCCACTCCGTGCGGTCCACTTCACCCTGCGCGCGCCATGTCTGCGACGTCATCTCGATCGTCGTGACGACGAGCGGGCCTTCCTGGCGCGTGGCGACGACCTGCCAGCGGTACGCGGGATCCGGTGTGGCGACGTAGCGATCGAGTGCGGTGGCCGCGGCGTCGGACGCAGGAACGCGCAGCGGCTGCGCGCCAACGGACACACCGTGGGCGAGCAGCCCGACGACGAGGGCAACGGGCAGCAGACGGATGGACATCGACGGGGACCCTTTCAGTCGGGAGTGGCAGGCAGTGTATCAAGCCATCGCGACAGCGTGTCGGCCACGCGCGCGTACACGTCTGCCTGCTTCGCGTCGCGGACGCGGACCTCGAAGCCGTGCCCGCCGTGCGGCACCTCGACCACCTCGGGCCGTGCGCCGGCGGCGGCGAAGGCCTGCCTGATCTCGTCTGGCCCGCCGAAGGGGTCGCGCGTTCCCTGCACGACGAGCAGCGGCACGCGGACCGCCGAGAGGTGCGCCACGCGAAGCTGGTCCGGCTTGCCCGGCGGGTGGAGCGGGTAGCCCAGCGCGACGCACCCGCGCACCGCGCGCGGCGCATCGCCTTCGGCCAGCACCATCGTGGCCATCCGGCCGCCCATGGACTTGCCGCCGATGGCGAGCAGTTCGGCGGGGAAGCGCGCTGCCACGCCGGCCACCACTGCGCGCCAGGCGTCGAGCAGGACAGGCGTCCGGTCGGGCACCTTGCGCCCCGAAAACATGTAAGGAAAGTCGAACGTGATGACGCGCGTCCCGCGGGTGGCGAGGTCGCCGGCCCGCGCGCGCATCCAGGGATGTCCCTGTCCGGCGCCCGCCCCGTGCGCGAGGATCAGCGTGTGCCGTGCGTCGGCCGCCTCGTACACCGTCGCCCGCAGCGCTCCCGCCGGCCCGGGAATCGTGAAATCAGTCACCGAGCCATTGTGCATCGCCGGTGGGCGGTGCCGGCGGGCCTGCCGCGCCGTAGCGCGCAAGCGCGAAGGCGGGCGATGATGGCTTCATGCGAGATCGACGTGAATTCCTGAGCTTGATGGTGGCCATGGCTGCCGTCCCGACAGTGGTGGGAGCGCAGGAGGGGACTGTCTCCACGGTGACAGGCGACGTGCCGGTGCGCGACCTTGGCATGGTGCTCATGCACGAGCACGTCATGGTCGACTTCATCGGCGCCGACAAGGTGAGCCGGAGCCGCTACGACGCCGACGCCGTCGTGCGTGCCGCGCTGCCGCACCTGCAGCGGGCGAAGGAACTGGGCTGCCGCACGCTGGTGGAGTGCACGCCGGCGTTCCTCGGCCGCAACGTGGCGCTGTTACGGCGGCTGTCGGAGGAGTCGGGACTGCGCATCATCTCGAACACGGGTTACTACGGCGCGGCTGGCGACAAGCACCTGCCAGCGCACGCGTTCAAGGACTCGGCGCAGCAGATTGCGCAGCGCTGGATAGACGAGCGGCGGCGCGGCATCGACGGCACCGACGTGCTCCCGGGGTTCATGAAGATCGGCGTCGACGCGGGGCCGCTGTCCGAGGTGGACCGCAAGCTGGTCGAGGCGGCTGGCCTGACGCACAAGGCGACGGGGTTGCCGATCGCCTCGCATACGCCTGGCGCCGAGGCCGCGCACCAGTCGCTCGACGTCCTGGCGTCGCAGGGCGTGCCGCTCGACGCGTTCATCTGGGTGCACGCGCAGGACGAGGGCGATGACGAACAGGTGCGTCGCGCGGCCGAGCGTGGGGCGTGGGTGGAATTGGACGGTATCGCGCCGGACTCCGTGGATCGCCACGTGCAGCGCGTGAAGATGATGGCCGACGCCGGACATCTCGGCCGGGTCCTCGTGTCGCAGGACGCCGGCTGGTACCACGTTGGCGAAGAGGGCGGCGGGACATTCCGCCCGTACGACACGCTCTTCACCGAGTTCGTGCCGGCGCTGCGCGCGGCACTCGGCGACGCGGCTGTCTCGCAGGTCCTCGTCACCAACCCCGCCCACGCCCTCGCGCGCAGGGGATAGGGGTTGCGTGGCGCCCGACGGGGGGCCGGTCCTCCGAGCCCGGCCGCAGCGTTCGGTCGCGGCCATCGGACATGCTCTGCATGGACGAGTGGAATCTCAGCTCACGTGTCAGCGCCAGGTTACTGGAGTCTGACGCGGGTTTCGTCGGCGCGCTGGATCGGCTGGCCCAGTCAGATTCGCCTGACGGCAACTGACCCTCTACATGTGGAGGCACGCCTGGTGGGTGTCCGGTCCGACGGACGATTCCGCCGGCCTCCCGGAGGCGCGCCAGCCGTTGTCGGGGCGGCATATGCGTCGCCCTTGCGGACCGTAGCCCGCTGTGTGGCAATGTGCTTTGTTGTTTGAAGTGTCCTGGCAGATGAGCCGGGCGGATCCGTTCAGCCGGATCGATGCCATCCAACGAATCGGATCGACGACTCCGCTGGCGCCCGTGGCATGGCCTGAACGCGCAGGATTTCGCCTCCAGCACGGCTTCGTCGTGCTGGCAGGAAGGTTGCTGTGTGACCACCGCATCGGTCCGGTTCAACCCGGCAGGCATCCGGTCGGTCCCGGGCCTGCCCCGCGCGCGGCGAAGCAGTCCTGTCGTGATGGCGACAGGTGTCGCGAGCGGTCCCGGGCCGTATGCAGGACCGAGCTCACGGCGCGTCTTGGCGTCGTGGCTCCTTGAACATTCAGGAGGAACCGGATGAGAGGCAACTTGCTCGCCTTCGTGGCGACGCTGTGCATGATGTTTGGAGCAGGTTCGGCGATGGCGCAGGCACCAACCGGCGACATCGTGGGTCGCGTGGTGGACTCGTCCGGCGCCGTCCTGCCGGGCGTGGCGGTGAGCGCCAGCGGCGGCGCGCTACTGCAGCCGATGTCGGCCGTCACGGGCGACACGGGTACCTACCTTTTCCCTGGCCTCCAGCCGGGTCTGTACACCGTCAGGTTCGAACTCACCGGTTTCAGGACGGTGATCGTCGAACGCGTGCAGGTGAACGTCGGCGCCAGCACGACCACGAACATCACGCTCGAGGTGTCGGCGCTCGAGGAGAGTGTCACCGTCACGAGCGAGGCGCCGCTGGTCGACACGCGCAAGGCGGGTACGAAGACCAATTTCACGCAGGAACAGCTGCAGAACGTGCCGTCGGCGCGCGACCCGTGGGTGATGCTTGAGCGCACGCCCGGCATCACGATGGACCGCACGAACGTGGGCGGCAGCCAGTCGGGGCAGCAGTCGGGGTACATCTCGCGTGGCGCGACGACCACCAACAACAAGTGGCTGCTCGACGGCGTGGACATCACCGACCAGGCCGCGACGGGCGCCTCGGCGGTGTACTACGACTTCGACATGCTCGAAGAGTTGCAGATCAGCACGGGCGGCAATGACGTCACGCAGCAGACCGGCGGGGTGGGCATCAACCTGGTGACCAAGAGCGGCAGCGACCAGTTCCGCGGGTCCGGCCGCTACTACGTGACCGACGACAAGTTCGGCTCGGTCAACCTCACCGACGACCTGCGCAAGCAGGGCGCGCGTTCCGGCGCTCCGGTTCAGAGCATCAAGGACTACGGCATCGAGGGCGGCGGCCCGATCTGGCGCAGCCGCGCATGGTTCTGGGGTTCCTATTCCAAGCAGGACGTCAACGTCGGCGTGGTGAACTTCTTCAAGAAGGTCTCGGGGTGCCCGGTCAACGCCGCGGATCCGCTGGCGAACTCGATGTCGGTCGCCGACCTGAACGCCTGCCTGAACCCCGACACGACGACGCTGGACAACTACAACATCAAGGGCAGCGCGCTGCTCTTCTCGGGCAACACGTTCACCTGGCACAGCAACTTCGCCGACAAGGTCCGCAACGCTCGCGACGCGAGCGACACGCGACCGATCGAGACCACGTACATCCAGGAAGGTCCCGTGTGGACGCACAAGGCCAGCGACCGCCACGTGTTCAGCGACAGGTGGATCGCCGAGGCCGCGTGGGCGCACGTGGGTGGCGGCTTCGGGCTGCTCTTCAACCAGCCCGGCAACATCGACGTCCAGCCCCTCCAGGAGATCACGACAGGCCGCTACGAGCGTTCGTACAACCAGTCCGAGTTCAACAGGCCCGCCACGAGCATCCAGCTCACGTCCACGTACTTCAAGCCGGCGATGTGGGGCGGCGACCACGCCTTCAAGGTGGGGTACGTGTTCCGCGACACGCCGAGCGAGTCCGGCACCGTGTACGGCGGCGATGTCTTCGTCTTCGAGCGCAACGGTGTCGCCGAGCGCGCGCAGTTCTATCGCAGTTCGTCGACGGCGTACGACATGACGACGCACAGCGCCTTCATCTCGGACACGTTCACGAAGGGCAAGCTGACGTTGAGCGCGGGCATCCGCTGGGATCGTCAGGACGACTCGGCGCGCGCGTCCTCGGTGCCGGCCAATCGCCTCATCCCGCAGTGGCTGCCCGGCGTGACCTTCGATGGCGCGGATGGCGGCATCGTGTTCTCCAACTGGTCGCCGCGCCTGAACGCGGGCTACGACATCTTCGGCACGGGCCGCACCGTGGCGCGGTCGTCGTTCTCGGTGTACTACGGCCAGATTGCGCCGGGTTCGCTGTCTGCCATCCTCAACCCGCTCACGGCGGCCAGCATCACGTTCCCGTGGACCGACCTCAACCGCGACCGCGTCGTCTCGGTCAACGAGATCGACCAGACGCGCATCCTCGCCTTCAGCGGGAACTACAACCCGAACAACCCGTCCGCACTCGGCACGCCCAATTCGGTCGACACGAACACGAGGAACGACAAGACCGTCGAGTGGACCGCCACCATCGATCACCAGCTCGGCCGGCGGATGGCCGTGTCGCTCAGTTACATCTACCGGCACTACTCGGACTTCCGCTTCGACAAGCGTGTCGGCATCACCGCCGCCGACTGGACCGAGGCCACGTTCACGCCGAACTGCCCGGTGTCGGGGACGACGTGCTCGCCGCTCAGGTACTACCAGCCCAACTTCCAGATCCCGGCGGCCCAGCGCACGATGAACCGGGATGGCTACACGAGGTCGTTCAACGGCATCGAAGCCGTGTTCACCAAGCGGATGGCCAACAGGTGGATGTTCGACGGCAGCTACGCGTTCAACAGCGCGGTGGACAAGTTCGCCAGCATCGAGGGTTACAGCACGACGTCGGATCCCACCAACTACGCGATCTACAACGGTGGCCAGTACGCGCCTGAGGCCGGCGGCAGCGGCATCGACAACGTCTTCCCGAACGCCAAGCACCTCGTCAAGCTCTCGGGTGTCTATACCGCCCCGTGGGACATCAACGTCGGTGCGTTCTACAACGCGCGGCAGGGCTATATCTATCCTCGCCGCGTGCTGACGCTGCCGCGCATCAACGCGGCCGGTACGGTGAACCTGTACTACGACACGTGGGGCGACACCCGCTACGACACGCTCCAGACCATCGACCTGCGCGTCTCGAAGCGCTTCGTGTTCGGCCGTCGCAGCGTGGAAGGCAGCATGGACGTGTTCAACGTGGGTAACGTGAACACCGTGCTCACGCGCAGCCTGAACCAGACGTCGGCCAACGCCAACTTCGTGACTGGCATCGTGGCACCGCGCATCCTCCGCTTCGGCGTCCGCGTGGTGTTCTGAAGTCCCGAGCGCGGAATCGGCCGACCGATGTTGGCCGATTCCGTGTCGAACGGAAGTCGTGACTGTGAACAGGGTCAGCCCATGGGCTGGCCCTGTCTGCGTTGAAAGGCCACGTACAGCGCGATCGCCGCTGCCGTGGCGACGTTCAGGGAATCCGCGGCAGGCGACATCGGGATGCGCGCGAGGCGGTCGCAGCGGACGAGTGTCTCGGCGGACAGTCCATCTCCCTCGTTGCCGACGAGCACGGCGATCGACGCATCACCCGCCATGTCAGCATGAACACGCTCGATCGAATCCGTCGCACGAGGCGTCAGCCCGATCGTCACGATGCCGCGCGCGGTGAGCGCGTCGAGCAGTTCGTCGATCGGTGCCTGCGCCCAGGACATGTCGAGCACGTGTCCCGTCGACGTGCGAACCGCCTTCCGATAGAGCGGGTCGGCGGATCGGTCGTCGACAAGCACGCACGTCGCGCCGAACGCGCGTGCGTTGCGAAAGCAACTGCCGACATTGTCGGCGTCCGCAAGACGCTCGATGAGGAGCACGCGACGCGGACCGCCGCTGTCGAGGGCCTCGTCGACAGCCAGCGGTCGAGGCCGGCGCACGAGCGCCAACACGCCGCGATGGAACGAGAAGCCCGTGATCGCGGCCATCTCGGCTGGCGTGCGGACGTCGAGGCAATCCCCGAGTCGCCCTTCGAGGTCGAGTGCGCTGACAGCCGCCGGAACCGCCATCACCGACACGATCGCCTCTGGCCCACCGGCCGCGCCGTCGAGAATCCGCTGCACCACCATGCGACCTTCTGCAACGAAGAGCCCCTGCGTACGCAACGCACCTGGATCGGTGAGGGCGGTGGGCCAGTTCATGGGAATGACGAATGACGAATGACGAACAGCTTGCCAAAGACGCGGAGCGGGACGAAGGCCCAAGGCCGAGGGGCGAGGGCCACCTCAGTTGAGTGAGGCGACGCGGCGGCGCAGTTGCTTGACGTGCTCCCAGAGCGCCTCGAACTCCTCCCGCTCGTCCGACTCGTCATCGCCCTCGTCGCGGCGCGGACGACGGGAGGTGAGGGCGAGATAGCGCTCGAGGTCGGCGAGCGCCACGCCGAAGTGGCCCATCTGGTAGGAGAGCAGGCCCCTGTCGCGGAGCTCGGTCAGCGACGTCGGGTCGAGGGCCAGCAACAGATCGGAGACGTCGCGAGCCCGCGCGAACGATCGAAGCTTCGCGTAGGCTCGCTTCAGGTTCACGAGCATCCGCACCAGGATCTGCGCCTTGAACGCCGGCGCCAGCAGCACGCGATCGAACCGTGAGTCCGATCCGGCGTGCTTCGAGAGCAACCGCGCGCAGTCACGTTCGGTGAGCACGATGCCGCCGTGGAACGGATCGAGGATCAGGTCCTCGGTCGGTGCCGCGTCGCCGAGCAGGCCCTTGCAGCGCACGAGGAAATGGCCCGGGAAATTCACGCCTTCGAGCCACAGCCCGGCGCGCCTGCCCACGTGCATGTAGACCACCGACAGGGTGATGGGAATGCCGGTGCGCCGCGTCAGGACGTCGTTGAGGAAGCTGTTCCGAGGGTCGTCGTAGTCGTCGGGACTGCCGGAAAAGCCCTCGTCGTCGAAGAGGAACTGGCCGAGACTCTGAAGGTGGCCCAGCACGTCCCCGTGCGTTGCCGACGACTGCACGTGTAGGCGCGCGCGCTCCGACAGTACCTGCAACTGCGCAAGCGTGTCGGTGGTCCGCAGCGCCGGATACTCGAGCCGCGCAAGATGCAGCGCGGCTTCCGCCAGGTCGTCCTCGCCCGGCCGCTGCGCCAGCGTCAGGAACGCCGAGACCTCGTCGGGTGTCACGTCGTAGCCCTCGCGCGCGACACCACCTCGTCGAGGACGTCGAGCGTGACGTCGGCGATCGACGGCAGCCACGCGTCGGCGCTCGGCAGCTTGTCGCGCTGATACGAGGTCAGCACCGCCACCGTCCGCAGGCCCGCGCCGCGCGCGGCTTGCAGGCCCCATTCGGAGTCCTCGATCGCCACGACGTCGGCAGGTGTTGCACCGGCGCGCAGCGCGCCTGACTCGCGAAGCAGTTCGAACGCACGGGCATAGGGATCGGGCGCCGGCTTGCTGCGCGGCGTCTCGCCGGCGGCGACGATCACCGGGAAGCGATCGCGGAGTCCGCTCCGATCGAGAATCAGCTCGATCTCCTGGCGCAGCGCGCCGGACGCGATCGCGATCGGCACGCGCCCCGCCACGCGCGCCACGCACGCCGCCGCGCCGGCGTACAGGGTGTGATCGCCGATTGCCCGCGGAAACAGGCCCTTCTTGCGTTCCAGCAGTGCCTCGATCTCCGCGGCGTCCATCGTCACGCCCCTGTCGCGGAACACTTCCGCGAAGGCGTCCCTGTCGCTGTAACCGAGGTATCGCTCGTAGTACTCCTCGGCCGTCAGCGTGATGCCGATCTGGTCGAGCACGTCCTGGAAGACCTGCAGGTGGACGGGCTCGCTGTCCGCGAGCACGCCATCGAAGTCGAAGATCACACCTGCGAGCATGTCACCGTTCCAGTTTCAGGCTGTCGCGCATTCGCTCCCCGGCCCTGATGGGCACCGCGAGACGGTTCTCGGGTGGAGGGATGGGGCAATCGTACGTCGGGTCGTAGTAGCAGTACGGCTGATAGGCCGCGTTGAAGTCGATGTCGTAGAGGCCCGTCGGCGTGCGATCGAGATCGAGGTACCGGCCGGAGGGATATGTCTCGATCCCGGCTGTCGTGTCGCGGAAGGGCACGAAGAGCCGCTGGCGTGTGCTGTCGTCGGCGCTCACGAACGCGGTGAGCACGTACGTCTCGCCGTGGATCGAGAAGCGCAGCTTGCCGGCCCTGCGCATCTGACGACGCTGGCCTGTCGAGGTGGGCATCTCGAAGGCGGGCGATTCGGCGTCAGACAGCGGTGCGAGGGATGCGGGCGTGCGCCACGCCGCATCGATCGGGTAGTACGCGAGCGGCAGGAAGCGCGCGCGGTTCTCCGGCTGTACGGGCGAATCGGCCGCCTGCGCGAACATCGCGTCCTTGGCGGCGCGCTGTGCGGCGAGGCTGGCGGTGTGATCGACCTGCGGCGGCTGCGTCGAGCAGCCGTACAGCAGGCACGCCGCGATCATCGCCCCGGTCGATCGGAGAGAAAGACTCACGAGGCAAGAATACATGCTGCTCGTCGGCTACAGCGATGCGGCCAATGCGCGGCGCCAGGGGCGTTGGTCTACCGGCGGGAGCTTCAGCAGGCGCCTGGCGCCGGAGAGGGCGATGCGGAGGACGTCGCCGTCGAGCACGGCTGGCAGCGCGCGCCGCAGGAGCGTGTCGGCACGCAGCGCGGCTTCGGTGGCGGCGATGAGCGCCGCGTGGCGATGTGTGTCCACAGACGCGTCGCCACGCGCGATGGCACGCGCCGCGCGGATCGCCGTGCTGTCGATGGCGTACGCGTCGATGGCGAGGTCCGCGATCCACATCAGGACCTCCTGCTCGTCGGCGAGCCGCTCCTGGTAGCGCTGCATCGCCGCCCCGGCAAGCAGGATCGTGGCCTGCCTGAGCCCGGACGCGACGTGCGCCAGCAGTGCGACAGGTTCCTCTGGCGGCGTGAGCGGCAGCAACGGGAACTGGCCCGGCAGCGCTTTCGCGGCGGCGATCAGCGGAATCTCGCCCTTCGCCGCCGCGCGGACGATCTGACCCGCGAGCAGCAGCCTGTTGATCTCGTTGGTCCCCTCGAAGATGCGGTTCACGCGCGCGTCGCGATACGCCCCTTCGGCCGGATAGTCGCGAACGAAGCCGTTCCCGCCGTGGATCTGGACGTCCTCGTCGAGCACGTACTGCAGCGTCTCGCTCGCGAGCACCTTCAGGATCGACGCCTCGACGGCATGCTGCTCGAACACACGCGCGCGCGACTCATGCGGCAGTTCCGTGTCATCGAGCGAGCCCGCGAGTCGATACAGCGCGCTCTCCGCGGCGTAGGTACGCGCCGCCATCTCGGACAGCTTCATCCTGATCGCACCGAAGTTCGCGATGGGCTGCCCGAACTGCCGTCGCTCCGCCGCGTACCGAGCGGCGTCCTTCAGCATGAACTTCGCCCCGCCCGTCGTCATGGCGCCGAGCTTGAAGCGGCCGTAGTTGAGGACCGTGAACGCGACCTTGTGTCCCTTGCCGACCTCACCGAGCACGGCGTCGGCTCCGACGCGTGCGCCCTGCAACAGCAGCGGCGCCGTCGACGATCCGTGCAGCCCCATCTTGTGTTCCTCGCGTCCGGGCGTCACGCCGGGCGTCGTGCGCGGCACGAGGAATGCGGTGAAGTGCTCGCCGTCGACCTTGGCGAAGACGACGAAGAGATCGGCGAACCCGCAGTTGGTGATCCAGAGCTTCTCGCCGTTGAGCTCGTAACCGCCATCGGGCAGTCGCGTGGCAGTGGCACGCGCGCCGAGCGCGTCGGATCCCGACGCCGCCTCGCTCAATCCGTAAGCGCCCACCATCGTACCCGCCGTGAGTTGCGGCAGGTATGCCGCGCGCTGCTCCGGCGTGCCGAACCACAGAATCGGGATGACGCACAGTCCCATGTGCGCACCTGTCGTCGTGGCGAACGACGCGTAGCGGCCCATCGCTTCGGAGACGATGACGGAGCTGACGACGTCGAGTCCCACGCCGCCGAACGCCTCCGGGACGTCGACGCCGAGCAGGCCGAGTTCGCCGCATTGGTGTACGAGCGACCGCGCGAGCGCCCAGTCCTTCGCCTCGAGTGCCTCCCGGCGCGTCCACACCTCCTGCTCGACGAACGCTGCCGCCGTCGACCCGATCATGCGGTGCTCGTCGCCGCAATCCTCAGGAGTGAACACCCTTGCCGAATCAGTGCTGAAGAGCCAGTTCATGGGAATGTCCGAGCCCTACACGGCGATCAATCGCTGGATCGCTTCGTATCCATCGTCGCCGATGTCGAGGCTGTGTTGGTTGACGTAGAGCGCGATGTGCTGCGCGCAGACTTCGGGCGACATCTCCTGTGCGTGCGCGCTGACGTACGCGCGGCTCGCGCCGGGGTGATCGAACGCGTGGCGCACCGACGCGCGAATCGCGCGCTCGACGTTGGCGCGTGTCGTGTCATCCACGTCGTTGCGCACGCAGATGCCCGCGAGCGGTACCGGCAGCCCGGTCTCGCCTTCCCACCACGTGCCGAGGTCGATCACCTGCACGAGACCATGGTCGCGATACGTGAAGCGGCTCTCGTGGATGATGAGGCCGGCATCGACGATGCCGGCGGCGACGGCGCGGAGGATGCGGTCGTAGCGCATCTCCACGAACTCGGGAAGTTCCGGTTCGCCGCGCAGGGACCCGCCCTGTCGTTCCAGCGCGAGGCGCAGCAACCGATACGCCGTCGTCTCGCGGCCGGGTATCGCCACGCGCCCGCGTGCGGCATCGGCGAGCGACATCGCCGCGCGCGCCACGACGAGCGGCCCCACGCCACGGCCGAGCGCCGCGCCGCTGCGAAGCAGGCGATACCGATCGCCGACGGCCGCGAACGCGCCGACGCTCAGCTTCGTGAGGTCGAACTCACCGTCGTGCGCGCGCCGGTTCAGTTCCTCGATGTCGAGCAGCACGGGCTTCACGCGGAACGGTGCATCGACGAGCCCGAACGTGAGCGCGTGGAACGCGAACGTGTCGTTCGGACACGGCGAATACCCGAACGTCAGATCACGCATCGCGCCACCTCGTGCACGACACGCGGCGTGGCGCTGGCGATCGCCGCGATCGCCGCGTCGAAGTGCCACAGTGCCCGGTCCGCCTCTTCGATCTCGTTCGAGATCGCCCGGATCTCGACAGCGGGAACACCCGCCTGCCGTGCGGCGCGCAGCACCGCGAAACCCTCCATCGCTTCGACGTCCTCGCCCGTCGTGCCGCCCACGCGTGCGCTGGTGCCGATCGCCAGACGCGGTGCCGACGGGAGCGCGCGAGCCGCAGCGTCGACCAGTTGTGGAGACGCCGCCACGATCGACGGCGCGAAGCGTTCCGGTACGCCGAGGTCCACGTATCGCGCTTCGGTGCCGATCACGAGCGTGGCCGGTGCGAGCGCCGCACGTCGACGTGCACCGGCGATACCGACGAGGACGATCGCCGCAGGCTTGTCGGTGGCAAGCGCTGTCGCCGTCGCCACGGCCGCGTCGACGGGGCCTACTCCGCACACGAGCGTGCGCCATCCTGCGGGTGGGGCGAGCTCCATCGCCGTCGCCGCGACGACGAGAATGTGCGGCGTCACGCGCGCGGTCCCAGGTTCTCGATGAGGCCGGCGGCTCCCATCCCGCCTCCCACGCACATCGTCACGATGCCGTACCGTGCCTTGCGCCGCGCCAGTTCGTGCACGATCGTCGCCGTGAGCTTCGCGCCGGTGCAGCCGAGCGGATGGCCGAGCGCGATCGCGCCGCCGTTGACGTTCACTTTCGCGAGGTCGAGGTCCAGATCGTGCGCGCACGCGAGCACCTGGCTCGCGAACGCTTCGTTCAGCTCGATGAGGTCGATGTCGTCGAGCGTGAGGCCGGTTCGCACGAGCAGCTTGCGCACGGCGGGTACGGGGCCGATGCCGAACCGCTCCGGCTCCACGCCAGCCGTGGCGTACGCGACGAGGCGTGCGAGCGCCGTGAGACCGAGTTCCCGCGCGCGCGTCTCGCTCATCACGACAACGGCGGCCGCGCCATCGCTCATTTGCGACGAGTTACCCGCCGTCACGGTGCCCTTCGCATGGAACGCGGGTCTGAGCTTCGCCAATGCGTCGAGCGACGTGTCGGCACGGGGACCCTCGTCTGCGGTCACCTCGACGCGATCGATCTGTCCCTGGCACACCACCGGGACGATCTCGGCGTCGAAGCGTCCTGCCTGCTGTGCGGCGATGGCGCGGCGATGACTCTCCAGCGCGTACGCGTCCTGCGCCTCGCGCGAGATGCCATACTCGCGTGCGTGGTTCTCGGCGACGAGGCCCGTCGTCAGGTACACATCCGGATAGCCGGCCACGAGCGTCGGGTTCGGCGCGATCTTGTGGCCGCCCATCGGCACGAGGCTCATCGACTCGGTACCGCCGGCGAGCACCACGTCGGCGCTTCCCGCTCTGATGCGATCGACGGCACACGCGATCGCTTCGAGGCCCGACGCGCAGAAGCGATTCACCGTCACGGCCGACGCCGTATGCGGCACGCCCGCGCGCAGGCTGGCGATGCGCGCCACGTTCATGCCCTGTTCGGCTTCGGGCATCGCGCAACCCAGCATCACGTCGTCCACGAGCGCGGGATCGAGCGCCGGTACGCGCGCGAGCGCCGCCTGGAGGGCCAGTGCGGCGAGATCGTCGGGACGCATGTATCGGAACCGGCCCTTCGGAGCCTTGCCGGCAGGTGTCCTGACGGCGGCGACGAGAACGGCATCTGTCACGGTATTGTCTCCACGAAGCGCGCCACCTCCTCGGCGAACACGTCACGACGCGTCACGCAGCCCCAGTGTCCCGTGCGGTCGAGCGTCACGTGTCGCGCGTTGGGCAGCCAGTCCATCATCCGGCAACTCGCCTCGGCCGGCACGATGCGATCGAGTCCACGCTCACCGGTGACCAGCAGCGTCGGCTGGTGAACCTGCCGGCAGTCATGCACGAGGTTCTCGCCGGCAAGGAGGTGCAGCCGGTGCGCCATGCGTCCGGGCGACTGTGGCGCCTGCACGGCGAGCCCGAGCATCGCCAGCGCCCGTGTGTGCCACGCACCGCCGTACGCAGCGCGCAACTCCGGCATGACGCGACGGGGTGATCCGCCGAAGAACACCGGGGCGAGCAGGTACGGGTGGTTCGCCATGCGGCTGATGCGCGCGTCTGGCGTGTAGTCGGCGTTGAGAGGCGACGCCAGCACGAGCGCCCGCACGCGTTCGGGAAATCGCGCGGCCAGCCTGATGGCCACCAGCCCGCCATACGAGATGCCGCACGCGATCGCCGGGCCGCTCGTGACGCGGTTGAGCGCGTTGATCGCCTGCCGGACGAGGTCGTCGAACGACGCGGGCGCGAGGGGCGGCACCGTCCCGTGTTCGCCCGCGAGCGAGTAGCTCACCACGCGATGGCGGCGCGCGAGAGCCTCGACCGCCGGACGTATCCACTCCCAGCGTCCCTGGATGCCGGGGATCACCAGCAGCGTGGGTCCGTGTCCCGTGACGATCATCAGTTCCGGAGCGTCTTGCCCGTTTCGAGCGTGTACGCGATGCGGGCCTGGGTCTTGGGTTCGCCACACAGGCTCAGGAACGCCTCGCGTTCGAGATCGAGCAGGGACGCTTCGCTGACCTCCGTGGCGTGCGGCACGTCGCCACCGGCGAGGATCCACGCGAGCCTGCGGCCGATCGTCGCGTCGTGGTCGCTGATCCGCCCGGCCCGGTGTGCCAGGTGGACGCCGAGGTCGAGCGCCGCCCGCACATCGGGACCGCCGACGGGAATCGCCGCGGGCGCGTGACCCGGCGCGTACGAGGCGGCGCGCGCTTTCACGAGCTCGCGTGCATCGGCGTGCAGGCGCGTGCGATGCATGCTCACCGCATCGCCCTGACGCAGGTACCCCAGCGCGCGTGCGTGCGCCGCGCTCGTCGAGACGAGACCGAAGCCGATCGTCTCGAACACGCGCTGCACGAACGGCAGCACGTCGGCCTGCGTCGACGGCCGCTGCTGCATTGCACGCCACAGCATTTCCTTGGTGCCGCAGCCGGCAGGGATGACGCCGACACCAACCTCGACGAGCCCCATGTACGTCTCGGCCGCGGCCTGCACGCCCGACGCGTGCAGCGCCATCTCGGTTGCGCCACCGAGCGTGAGCCCGTTGATCGCCGTCACGACGGGCACCTGCGCGTCGCGCAGCCGCAGCACCGTGCGCTGGAACGTCCGCACCATCGCGTCGAGCGCATCCCACTCGCCATCCTGCGCTTCCATCAGCACGAGCAGCAGGTTGGCGCCCGCCGAGAACACGGGGCCCTGCGTGCCGATCACGAGGCCGATACCCTCTCGCTCGGCGCGATCGAGGCCCTCCTGGATCATCGCGAGCGTGTCACCGCCGATGGCGTTCATCTTCGAGTGCAGTTCGACGGCGAAGACGCCGTCGCCGGTGTCGAGGATCGACCCCGCGGTGTTGGACGCCACGACAGCCTGCCGTTCGCGCGCACTGGCGAGAATCAACAGCTCGGCGGGTTCCGCGCGGAAGGCACCCCGTTCGCGAACCGTATCGCGCCCCGCGGCACGGGCGTCGGCGAGGATCGGCGGGAGGTCGTCGGACGTTCCCGACTCGCCGCGCATCGCACCGATCAGCGCCTCGATTCCGATCGCGTCGATGATCTCGAACGGGCCCAGGTCCCAGCCGAACCCCCATCGCATCGCCCTGTCCACATCGTCGATGTGGTGGGCGATCTGCGGCCAGACGCGCGCGGTGTAGAGCAGCGTCCCGCCGAGCGTGGCGCGCGTGAACGCCGACTCCTCCGAGGAACCCAGCATCAGCGCCTTGATGCGTCCGGCGGCACCGCCCCGTGCGTCGCGCAATGCGTCGAGCGCCGGGCGTACGACGGGTATGCGCGGCACGTACTCGAACGTGGCCGGATCGAGGACGAGGATCTCGGACGCCCCGCCCGGGCCCTTCACGCGCTTGAAGAAGCCCTGGCCGGCCTTCTCGCCGATCCATCCACGCTCGAGCAGGCCGGCGATGCGGGGACCCACAGTGAACAACTCGCGCAGCGCGGGATCCGTGGTGCGCTCGACGAAGTTGCGTGCCACCTGGACCGCGACGTCGAGGCCCGTGATGTCGAGCGTCCTGAACGTCGCGCTCTTCGGTCTGCCGATCGCGGGACCCGTCATCGCGTCGATCGTGTCGATGTCGAACGGCCCCAGTTCCCAGGCGCGCAGTACCGCGAAGAGGCCGTACAGGCCGATGTGGTTCGCGATGAAGTTGGGCGAGTCCTTCGCCACCACCACGCTACGCCCGAGCCTGACGTCGAGCCAGTGCCGCACGCGCGCCACCGTGTCGTCGCTCGTCGCGGCAACGGGGATCACTTCGACAAGCGGCATGTAGCGCGGCGGATTGAAGAAGTGCGTGCCGACGAAATGGCTCGCGAACGCGTCGGATCGTCCCTCGACGAGGCTCGTCAGCGGCAGGCCAGACGTGTTCGAGCTGACGATCGTCTCGGACCCGCGTTCGGCGTCGATCCGCTCGAACAACGTGCGTTTGGGCTCGATCCGCTCGACGATGGCTTCGATGATCCAGTCGGCACTGCCGAAATCACCATCGTCGATGGCACCGGTGCGCACGAGCGCACCCTGCTCCGCGGTGAAGAGCGGGTCAGGCTTCAGCGCCTGCGCGCGCTTCCAGCCGGCTGCCGCCGCGGCGGCGTCGACATCGAGCAGGTGGACCGGGACGCCGGCATTGGCCAGATGCGCGGCGATCTGCGCACCCATCGTCCCGGCGCCGACCACGATGGCGTTGCGAAGGGGCTTCGACACGTCTGCGCATTATTCATCAGGAGCGCAGGAAACAAGGACCGGCAACCGGCAATGGGCAACCGGCAACCGGTTGGAGCAGTGGGAGGCCACGCCTCACCGGCGGTGTTCGGGTAGATAATGCCGAGTCATGTCGCGACCGTTCACCTTGTATGTTGCCTGCCTGCTGATCGGCGTTCTTGCGCATGCGCCTGCCGTCAGCGCCCAGACGCCGGCGCGGCGCGCACGCCCCGCGTCGGCGTCGAGCCGGTTCGACCTGCCGCGGCTCGCCCGCATCCCGGCGCTCGTCGAAGAGGCCGTCGCACGCAAGGAACTGCCCGGCGCCGTGGTAGCCGTGGGCACGGAGACGGGGATCGCCTGGCAGGCGTCGATCGGCCAGCGCTCGCTGCAGCCGGCGCCGGAGAAGATGACGGCCGACACCATCTTCGATGCCGCGTCGCTCACCAAGGTCGTCGCCACGACAACGGCCATCATGATGCTGGTCGAGCAGGGAAGGCTTCGACTTACCGATCGGGTGGCGCTGCACATCCCGGGCTTCGAGCGCTACGGCAAGCGCGATATCACGATCCGTCACCTGATGACGCACACGTCCGGACTCAGGCCAGACCTCGAGTTCAACCCGGAATGGAACGGCTACGACACCGCCATCTCGAAAGCCACGGACGAAGTGCCCGTGGCAGGCCTCGACGTGCGCGTCATCTATTCGGACATCAACTATTTCCTCCTCGGCCACATCGTCCGCGTGGTGTCCGGTGAGCCGCTCGACGAGTTCACGCGCAAGCGCATCTTCATCCCGCTCGGGATGAAGGACACGATGTTCAAGCCGCCCGCGTCGCTCGCACGCCGCATCGCGCCGACGGAGAAGTGCCTGCCGATCTCGTATCCGTGCGGCCAGGACGGCGGCACGTGGCTGCGTGGCGTGGTCCACGACCCGACGGCGCGGCGCATGGACAACGTGGCGGGTCATGCAGGACTGTTCACCACGGCCGCCGATCTCGCGCGGTTCGCGCGCATGCTGCTCAACGGCGGCCAGCTCGAAGGCGTGCGCATCATGTCGCCGCTGACTGTTGCGCGCATGACGTCGCCGTCGACGCCCCCGGGACAGCGCAACGTGCGCGGGCTCGGCTGGGACATCAACTCCAGTTTCTCGGCCAACAAAGGTGACCTGACGCCGACGCTGTCGTTCGGCCACACGGGCTTCACCGGCACGTCGCTGTGGATCGACCCCGGTACGCGGACGTTCGTCGTGTTCCTGTCCAATCGCGTGCATCCCGACGGCAAGGGCGACGTCACGGCCCTGCGCGCGAAGGTCGCCAACATCGCTGGCGGTGCGATTCGTGTCGCGCCGACGCCCGTGGTGAGCACGCACGGTTTCTCGCAGACACCCGCGTCGGGAGTGATTCCGGCGCGACCCGCGATGCGAACCATGACGGGCATCGACGTGCTGCAGGCCGAGTCGTTCGCGCGGATCGCCGGCAGGAAGATCGGCCTGCTCACCAATCACACCGGCCGCACGCGCGGCGGGCAGTCCACCATCGATGCGTTCGCGGCCGCGAAGAACCTCACGCTCGTGGCGCTCTTCAGTCCCGAACACGGCATCCGCGGCATCCTCGACGAGGAAGTGCCGTCATCTGTCGACGAGAAGACGGGGCTCGCGATCCACTCCCTCTACGGCAAGACGCGCCGCGTCACGCCCGAGACGATGAAGGGCATCGACACGATGGTGGTGGACCTGCAGGACATCGGCAGCCGCTTCTACACGTACATGTCCGCGCTCGGCTACCTTCTCGAGGATGCGGCGGCGCAGAACTTCGAAGTGGTCGTCCTCGACCGTCCGAACCCGGTCAACGGCTGGCAGGTCGAGGGACCGAAGCCGGACCCGAGTCCCGCGGGCGAACAGCGGCCGTACATCGCCTACTGGCCGACGATGCCGGTACGGCACGGGATGACACTGGGCGAACTGGCGAGGCTGTTCAACGAAGAGGGGAAGATTGGCGCAACGCTCACGGTGGTGCCGCTGCAGCACTGGTCGCGCGAGTCGTGGTGGGACGAGACGGCGCTTATGTGGGTGAATCCGTCGCCGAACATGCGCAACGTGACGCAGGCCACGCTGTATCCGGGCATCGGCGCCGTAGAGTACGCGAACCTCTCGGTGGGGCGCGGCACTGACGCGCCGTTCGAGCGGATCGGCGCGCCGTGGATCGATGGCCTGCTGCTCGCCGAGGCGCTCAACGCACGGAACCTGCCCGGCATCCGCTTCTACCCGATCACCTTCACGCCCAACGCGAGCGTGTACAAGGACGAGGAGTGCCAGGGCGTGTACTTCATCGTCACCGATCGCACGGCGCTGCGTCCGGTGCGCGTGGGGCTGGAGATCGTGAGCGCGCTTGGCCGCCTGTTTCCCGGCAAGCTCGATCTGAAGCGCACGGCCATCCTGTATGGATCGGCCGATCAACTCGCGCGCGCGCTCACGGGCGAAGATCCGGCACTCCTCGCAGAACAGTGGTCCACCGACGAAGTCGCCTGGCACACGCTGCGCGCGAAATACCTGATGTACAAGTAGGGGCCCGCCTTCGCGCTGGCGCGCTACGGCGCGGCAGGCCACCGGGCACCGATCGCCGGGCACCGGAACGTGGTGCCTTTTTCGTCATTCGGCATTCGTCATTCGGCATTCACCCCGATCACCCCCCGCAGCCAGGCGGCGACCTCCCGCTCCCAGATGCGCCAGCGAGGCTGGTCGTGCCAGGCTTCCATGCCGTGCGGGGCGCCATCGATTTCGACGGCCGTGACGCGGGCGCCGGCGGATCGCACCGTGGCGACGTACGCGCGCTGCTGATCGATCAGGCGATCCGACGTGCCGGCGACGAGCAGGAGCGGTGGCATCTCCTTCGCAGCGTGACGCACGGGCGAGAACGCGCGCAGCGTCTCGCGTGCGGGGTCGTCGAGCGAGGTCAGGCCGAACAGCCGGCGCGCCAGGGAGCGCGGGTTGGCCGGATCGCCCGCCATCGCCTCGATGTCGTACACCCCGTAGAAGGACACCACGCCGGCGAGTGAGCGCTCCGTTGCGGCGAGATGCGTCACGATCTGTCCACTGGCGGATTCGCCGACGAGGATCAGCTTCGACGGATCGATCCGCAGCGGACGGCCGTGTTCGCGCAGCCACGCCAGCGCCGTCGCGACGTCAGTCATCTGTTCGCGATTGGTGACCCGTGGCGTGAGCCTGTAGTCGATCGACACCCACGCGATGTCGAGCGACGAGGCCAGCTGCACCATCGGTGTTGCGTACGTGACGCGGTCGCCGGCTTCCCATCCGCCGCCATGCACGATCACGACGGCTGCGTGCGGTGTCTCTCCGGCCGGGACCCACGCATCGAGCGTGAGCCCGTTCACGGCGTCGAACACGACGCGCTTGTGCAGGCCGCCTGCGGGCGACGGATGTGCGGCTTCGGGGACCGCGCCGATGCGCGCGTCCAGTGCGCGCAGCATCGCCGCCTTGTAGCCCCACTGCGACGGCCACCAGTTCTCCACGCGATGGCTCGCCCCGGCGACCTCCACGACGTCGCATGCAGCAGTAGCGCCCGTGCACGCTGCGCGCGCCCGGGCGAGCGGCACGTCACTGTCACTGCCACCGTGCACGATGTATGTCGGGACGACGGGGGGAACGACGTTGTCGAAGCGCCCTCCGGCAATCACGACAGCCGCGGGTGCCTGAGGCGCGCCGCCGAATCGTCCGAGCCGCAGCCGGTGCAGCGTGTCCGCGAGATGCAACGCGACGGGCGCCGCGCTGTCTTCGGCAACCAGCACCGTCCTCCTGGCATCCACGTGCAGCGCTGTCGCGTGACACATCGTCAGCATCGCCAGCGCGCGCTGCACATCGTCGGCCGCGGTGCTCACGACGCCGAAACGATAGTCGGCGGTGGCCACGACGTACCCGGCGTCGCCGAACGTCTCGATCAACTGGCCGACGTACGACGAGCGCTGACCGACGGTGCCCGCGCCGCCGCGCAGCACGAGTGCGAGCGGCCGGGCGGGCCGGGCAAGCCCGGCCTCTACACCCATCTCGTCGGAGGGGCCGGGCTTGCCAGGCCCGTCGGCGTGGGGATACACGTCGAGCCGCAGCGGTTCACGCGACGTGCCGCCGTAGCGCACGTTCATCAACCCGCCAGGCAGCAATGCCGCGCCCTGGCTGCCGTCGGGCGTGAGCGGCAGGCAGTCCTCGCCCCGCACCTGTGTCTGACAGGCCGAACCTGTGAGCGCACACATCAGCGGTAACAAGACCAGCAGTCGCAACGCCGCTCCATCGAATGCCGAAGGCGGACCGGTTGCCGGTTGCCCATTGCCGGTTGCCGGACTCATCACCTCACGTGCCTGCCGCCGTCGACGCGGACCGTTTCTCCAGTGACGAATGCCGTCGTGACGAGGAACAGGACGGCGCGCGCGACTTCCATCTCGCCGCCCCATCGCTGGAGCGGTGTGGCGGCGGCGACGATGTCGATTTCCTCCGCGTCCATGTCCGGCGGCGCGACGATGGGGCCGGGGGCGATGGCGTTGACGAGGATGCCGGCCGGCGCGAGTTCGAGCGCCAGCGCTTCGGTGAGTGCCTTCACGCCCGCCTTCGCGACGTAGTACGCCACATAGCCCGTGTACGCGGGACGTCCGCTCGCGGGCAGCCAGTCGGTGAAGTGGACGACGTGCGCGGGCCGCTGGCGGCCAAGCAGCGGCAGCATCGCGTGCGTGACGTAGAAGGCCGACGACAGGTTCGCGTCGATGTCGGCCCGCCACGCCGCCTCGTCGATCGATTCGAGTTGTCTGGAGACGTACGTCGACGCCATGTTGACGAGGATGTCGAGCGCGCCCATCTCCGACGCAATCACGTCGGCGAGCCGCGCGCAGTCGTCGGGGCGACTCACGTCAGCCTGCACCACCAGCGCCCGCGCCCCGAGCGCTCGCACGCGCGACGCCGTCGCTTCCGCTTCCTGCCGTGACGAGCGGTACGACAGCACGACGTCGGCACCCGCACGGGCGAGCTCCTCGGCCACCACCTGACCGATACGTCGCCCTCCGGTGACGAGCGCCACTCTGTTTGTCAGCGACACCGCGAGGTCTCCATTCGCACGTCGGTTCTCCGCCGGATTCCAGCACCCACAATGGATGCTCCTACATCCTGTACAGCATCAGGTAGACCACCACGCCTGTCACCGAGACGTACATCCACAACGGCCATGTGATGCGTGCGATGCGCCTGTGGGCGTCGAACCTGCGCGAGAGCGCCCGCGAGACGGTGACGAGCACCAGCGGCACGATCGCCGTGGCGAGTATCACGTGAGAGATCAAGACCGAGAAGTAGACGACGCGAATCGGTCCCGTCCCGGTGAACGGTCGCGATCCCGCGTTGGCGTGGTAGATGACGTAGCTGACGAGAAAGAGCGCGGACATCGTCAGCGCGCCCACCATGCACGCGCGGTGCGCGTTCACCTGCTTGCGCTTCACGAAGACATAGCCGGCGAGCAGGAAGCACGTCGCCAGCGTATTGAGCGTTGCGTTCAGCGCAGGCAGATCGGAAACAGCCACGTCAGATCATGTATCACGGCCTGCGGCCGGGCACCGGTAGCCGGGCACCGGATGGAGCGCGAGCTGTAGGCCCTGTGCCGCCTGCGTCACGGCACCCGCGTGGCGATCATGAAGATCCAGATCAGAGGCAGATAGATCAGCGAGCCGAGGAACAGGCGTCGCGCGGTGGTGCGGTGGAGGTCGCGGGCGAACCGCGCGGCGAGCCACAGGAACGCCACGCCCAATACCAGTGCGACGGCGAAATACAGGGGGCCGGCCAGCCCGGTGAGCGCCGGCGCGAGGCTCACGGGAATCAGCGCCGCCGTGTACATCACCGTCTGCCGCGCCGTACTGCGACCCGTGGGCTCGACCACAGGCAGCACGGGGAAGCCCGCGCGTTCGTATTCCTCGCGCAACAGCCACGCCAGCGAGAGGAAGTGCGGCATCTGCCACAGGAACAGGATCGCGAAGAGCAGCCACGCCTCCCGGCTCACGGTGCCCGTCGCGGCGGCCCAGCCGATCACCGGCGGCAGCGCGCCTGGAATCGCGCCGACGACGGTGGCCAGCGAAGAGCGGCGCTTCATCGGCGTGTACCACACGACGTAGGAGACGAGGGTGGCGTAGGCGACGACGGCGCTCAGCAGGTTGACGCCGAACGCGAGTTGCGCGAGGCCGATCGTGCACAGCACCATGCCGAACACGAACGCGCGCCACGGTGTCACGCGGCCATCGGGGAGTGGACGAAGCCGCGTACGCGCCATCAGGGCGTCCACGTCGGGTTCGTACAACTGGTTGAAGACGCCCGACCCCCCGGCGACCAGTGCCGTACCGACCACTGTGTGGAACAGCACGGCGGGACTCACATGGCCGGCGACGCCGAGCCAGTAGCCCACGCCCGTCGAGAAGACGACGAGCAGGTTCAGCCGCGGCTTGGTGAGCTGGAGGTAGTCGGCGAACCGACTCGAGACGACGGGGTAGGCGATCGCTTCAGGTTGCATCGCTCTAGGGCGCTCCGGCCGGTGTCGATGCCGCGGCCGGCGCACCGGCGGCGCGCAGCTTCCGCATCACGCGATCCTCGATCCACTGCGCACTCCACCAGTCCACGGGTGTCACGAACTCGCCGTGCAGCACCGTGGTGAAGTGCAGGTGGTCGCCGCCCGCCAGGCCCGTCTGCCCGCTGCGTCCGAGCTCGGCGTTCATCTCGACGGCCTGTCCTTCCTGTACGCCGATCGAACTGAGGTGTGCATAGAGCGTCTGCAGGCCCATGCCGTGATCGACGATCACGCAGTTGCCATAAATCCCGAGATAACCGGCATACACCACCACGCCGCGGTTGGCAGCGAGGATCGGGGCGTGCTGCGTGGAGGCGAGGTCGAACCCGAGATGCGTCTGCCGATCCACGGACTTGCCCTGGTAGACGTACGTGCGGTCGTCGGCGAACCCGGCTTCGACCGCCGAGTTCATCATCTGACGGAACGGCCCGCGCCACAGAATCTCCTTCGCGGACTTCGTGACGCCGATCTGCCGGATCGTCTCGTTGTTCCGCCGGCGCAGCTCGCGATTGATCGCCAGGTAACTCGCGAGCAGATCGTTCGGATCGTCCACGCGCAGGTCCGGCGTGGCCTGCAGGATGGCCGGCACCACCTTCTGCAGGAACGCATCGTCGAGCGGAATCGTGCTCCTGCGGAACTGCTTGACGTTCACCCTGGAATCGAGACCCGCCTGACCGGTATTGCCCGCTTCGTCTCGTGCCCACAGCGCCACAGGCGTGTTCGGCGTCCGGTCGTACGTGAACGGGAAGAACGCCACGCGCAGGCCTGGCGCGGCGTTCGCGATGCCCGCGCCCGACGCGGGCAGGCCGGCATACTCCGTCTCGCCCACGCGCACGCCCGATTCGACGTCGGCGGGGTTCACCTGATAGACGACGACTTCCGCGCCGCCCTGGTTGATGAAGTGGAACTGCGAGAGCACCGAGAGCGTCGGCGGCGTGAGGCGCACCTGGACGTCCTTGCGCAGGGTGGACGCGACCTCGCGCAGCCCGAACAGCACGGGGCGCGTGGCCCGCACGACGATCGTCGCCGCGCCGCTCTGGAGCGCGGGTGCCGACTGTCTCCCGATCTCGCCCGTCACAGTGACCTTGTCGGCACCGGGCGTGAGCGCCAGCCCCTGCGGTGCGGCCAGCGTACCAATCGACTGCGCCTGTCCGTTCTGTTCGACGCTCACGTCCAGATCCGTGAGCGTGCCACCCGGCGAGAAGACGTCCACCTTCAACGGCGTCCTGACGCCGACGACAGCGGCGGGCGCGTCAACGGCGATCGTGGGACCTGCCGCACGACCCGCGAGGAACCACACGAGGGCCGCGGCAATCAGGACCCCCACGACGATCGACAGCAGCGTACGCATCTGCGCGATGGTAGCCGAATGGCGGGTTGACAGCCACGGGCGCTGCCCGTAGTCTTGAGAGTCTGTGTGCCCGGGCGGCGGTATCGTCTAGGGGTTAGGACACGTGGTTCTCAGCCACGGGACCGGGGTTCGAATCCCCGTACCGCTACCAACCATGGCACGCAGTCTGCCGGCAGCCCGGCGCCGCTTCCGCGGTTGGGGCTGCCGACGAGTCACCGCCCGTCCCTGTATCCGCTGTCGTAGCCGTCCCTGAACGCCTGGCGGTACTCGATCTTGTACCGTTCCCGGGACCCGAAGCGGTTGCTGTAACCCTCGTCGCCGTTGCGATACTTCTTCTTGCGCAGCGGCTCGTACCGATCGCCGTCGCGGGCGTCGTTGCGGCCGTCGCGGTAGCCATCGTCGAATCCGCGCTGGGCTGCCGGCGAGTAGGCGTACCCGCCGCGCGGCGGTGCCACCACTCCCGGGCGGCGGTAGCTCGGATGACCCGGACGAACGGAGATGCGCACGCGGTCGTAGCCGTCGCCATATCCGCGTGCGAACCCGCGGCGGAACGCGTCGCCGCCGGCCGAGTTGTCGTGGCCCCAGCCCCTCGTTCCTCGGCGGTAGTCGGCATGCAGGCGGAAGTCGGGCCGGCGGCCACTGCGTGCGTCGCGTTCGCCGCTCCGGAGGCCTGACCTGTATCCCTCGTCGAAACTCCGCTGGAACGGTCCGCGTGCGACACCGAACTGCACGGTCGCCATGACAGGCTGTGCCAATGACAGGGCAGGCGTTCCAAGGGTGAGGAGCGAGACGAGCGAGACGACTGGCAGTGTGCGATTCATGGTGTCCCCCTTCCGGCGACACCTACCCATGAATCAAACGTCGTGCCAGTCCGGGTGTCCGCGGTGAAGGACAGCCCGGGCCGCGCGTGTCACTCGGTCCAGACGAGGACGTGCGAATCCTTGTGCGAACGGACGTAGAGCGGCCCGGGGCCCGCGAGCTCGAGGTCGGAGATGGACAAGTGGACCTTGTCGAAGTCGAGCTCGTCGCTCTTGAAGTCCACGCTTCCGTCGGGCGACATGCGCAGGAGCCACATTGGTAGCGACAACCGCACGAGTTTGTGCTCGTGCGTGGAGAACACAAGGATGCGCATGTGAGCGACGGCACCGCCGTGCTTGCTGCGAGCCGCGAGGGCTTTTCGCGAGACGGCCGGGCCAGCCGGCCCGTCTTCGATCAATGGCGGCACGTCCTTGAATCGCGCGAGGACACCGGCGGCCTCGTGTTCGAAGTCGGCGAGCGATGAGGAGGGAGTGACTCGCACCTGCTGACGGACGACGTAGGCACAACTGCCGGCGAGCGCAACCACACCCACAGCCAGCAGGAGCAGTACGCCCACGAGACAGGTGACCCAGCGTCGCTTCGCCATCGGACAGGGAGACGTTATCCGCGACCCGGCCGTTCGGGCAACCGGTCGCCCTGTGACAGGACCGATACCCGGGTTGACCATGCGTCGTAGGTGGGTGGTAAGCCGGACGCTATCTCGATTCGTGGTGAGGACTCTGAGCACATATGGCGGGCCACATACGGAAAAGCACGCTATGCTTGTCGGCGCGAAAACCTATCATCTCTCTCACGGAGTCCAGTACATGGCAAAGTCCCGCAAATCGGCGAAGGCAGCATCCGGCAGCAACGAACTGGTGACGTGGGCGCTCCACGGTCTCGAACAACTGATCGAGAGCACGCGCGAGCGTCTGCGCGAGCTCGAGGCACACGCGCGCAAGCTGCGTGGCGACGGGAAGGCCACCGTGGCCGCATCGGCGGCCGAGTCGACTGCCAAGGCACCGAAGGCTCGCAAGAAGCGCAAGCTCAGCGCCGACGCGCGTCGCCGCATCGCCGAGGCGCAGAAGCGCCGGTGGGCCAAGGTGCGGGCCGCCAAGGGGTAGCCATCATGACGGGCCGCGTGTCACCCTCGACGCGCGGCCTTGAATGCCTTGTGCGCGGCGCGAATCGTTTCCTCCACGTGCCGCCGCGTGTGCGCGCCGCTCAGGAACCACGCCTCGAATTGCGACGGCGGCAGATAGATGCCCTGCGCCAGCATCGCCCGGAAGAACCTGCCGTACGCCCCCGCGTCGGCCATCCGCGCATCGTCGTAGTTCATCACCGGGCGATCGGTGAAGAACACGGTGAGTAGTGACCCCACCCTGTTGATGCTCACGTCGACACCCGCGCGCTGCGCGGCGTCGACCAGTCCTTCCGCTAGCCGTGCGCCCAGGCGTTCGAGCTTCAGATACAACGCGTCGCTCAGGTGCGACAGGGTCCAGAGGCCCGCCGTCATCGCCAGCGGGTTACCCGAGAGTGTGCCTGCCTGATAGACGGGACCGTCCGGTGCCACCTGGCGCATCAGATCCTCGCGTCCGCCGTACGCGCCGACAGGCAGGCCGCCGCCGATGATCTTGCCGAGACAAGTCAGGTCGGGTCGCACGCCGAGCAGGTGCTGCGCGCCACCGCGCGAGGCCCTGAACCCGCTGATCACTTCGTCGAACACGAGCAGCGCCCCTGTGCGATCGCACAGCGCGCGGAGGCCTTCGAGGAAACCGGGCTCCGGCGGCACGAGTCCCATGTTGCCGGCGATCGGCTCGACGAGGACTGCGGCCACGCCGCGCTTCGTTCGCTTGACGATGGCTTCGACAGACGCGAGGTCGTTGTAGCGGGCCGTCAGCGTGAGTGCGGCGATGGCGGGAGGCACGCCGGGCGACGTCGGCACGCCGAGCGTGATCGCGCCGCTGCCTGCCTCCACGAGGAATCCGTCGGCATGCCCGTGATAACAGCCGGCGAACTTCACGATCGCATCGCGGCCCGTTGCCGCGCGCGCCACGCGCAGCGCGCTCATCGTGGCTTCGGTCCCCGAACTCGTGAATCGCACCACTGCCATCGACGGCACGAGTGTGCGGACCGTCTCGGCCATCTCGATCTCGAGCCGCGTCGGTGCGCCGAAGCTCGTGCCGTGCCTTGCGGCAGTCGCCAGTGCGTCGAGCAGACCCTTCGGGGCGTGCCCGAGAATCAGCGGTCCCCACGACATCACGTAGTCGAGGTACGTGCGCCCATCCTCGTCGGTGATGCGCGCGCCCTTCGCCCGCCTGATGAATCGCGGCGTGCCGCCAACCGCCTTGAACGCCCGCACGGGGCTGTTCACCCCTCCGGGCATCACCTGTCGCGCGCGTGCGAACAACTGCGCGGATCGCACAGACTTTCCTGCTGACATGAGACCTCTATCGAGTGTGGGTCACGACCGGCGCGTGAGCTGCCGTGCCGCGTCCCTGGCGTAGTACGTGATGATGGCGTCGGCTCCGGCGCGCCTGATGGCGATGAGGGACTCCATCATCGCGCGCGGTTCGTCGATCCATCCGTTGGCGCCCGCGGCCTTCACCATCGAGTACTCGCCGCTCACGTGATAGGCCACCGTCGGCAGGCCGAACGTGTCCTTCACGCGCCAGAGAATGTCGAGATAAGGCAGCGCGGGCTTGACCATCACCATGTCCGCACCCTGATCGACGTCGAGCGCCACCTGCCTCAACGCTTCACGCGCGTTGGCCGGATCCATCTGATGACTGCGGCGATCGCCGAAGGCGGGCGTCGAATCGGCAGCATCCCTGAACGGTCCATAGAACGCCGACGCATACTTGGCGGCGTAACTCATCACCGCCGTGCCTGCATGCCCCGCCGCGTCGAGCGCCTCGCGGATGGCGCCGATACGCCCGTCCATCATGTCCGACGGCGCCACGATGTCGGCACCGGCTTTGGCGTGCGACAGCGCTTCCAGCACGAGTAACTCCACGGTCGGGTCGTTCTCCACGACGCCGTTGGTGACGATGCCGCAGTGACCGTGGGATGTGTATTCGCAGAGACACACGTCGGTGACGATGACGGTGTCCGGATGTGTTGCGCGGATGGCACGCACCGCCTCCTGGACGGGGCCGTGCGGATCGCTCGCGCTCGTCCCGCGTTCATCCTTGTGCGCGGGAAGGCCGAAGAGCAGGACCGACGTCACGCCATCGCCCGCCGCCGCGCCGACCTCCTCCACGATCGTGTCGACCGACATCTGCGCCACACCTGGCATCGATGCGATCGGCTTGCGCACGCCTTCACCGAAACAGACAAACAGCGGATAGATGAGCTGCGACGGCTCCAGGTGCGTCTCGCGCACGAGTGCGCGAATCCCGGGCGTGCGCCGGAGCCGCCGGGGGCGGTGCGTCAGATCGAGAGGCATGCAGTCTCAGCGCCGCGCGCGCACGTGCGCCACGATGGCGTCGGCGAGCGAGGCGATGGTGTACGGCGCGCCGGGCATGATGCTCGTGGCGACGCCGAGTTGCTGGGCGGCTTCTGCCGTCACCGGCCCGATCGAGGCGACGGCCACCTGCCGCAGCAGGTCGGCTGCCTGGTCCTCGCCGAGGTTGGTCACGAAGTGCCGCACGCTCGACGCGCTCGTGAACGTCACGATGTCCACGTCGCCTTCGAGCAGTTGCTTGTAGATATCGGGCTGGCCTTCCTGGCCCCACGTGGCGCGCACCGTGCGATACGCCGCGATGTCGTCGACGTGCGCACCGGCCCTGCGCAGTTCATCGGGCAGGATCTCGCGCGCGATGTCGGCGCGCGGCAGCAACATGCGCAACCCGTCGAGGTGCCCCGTGACTTTCAGCGCCGCGATCACGCCTTCCGCCCGATCCTCCTCCGGCGTGACGTCGACGCGCAGGTGCAGGCGTTGCAGGCGCTCGGCCGTCGCGGGACCGACGGCGCAGAGACGCGGGCCGTGCAGGTCGCGGATGTCGCGCACGCGCGACAGCGCGCGTCTCATGAAATGGTCGACGCCGTTGGCGCTCGTGAACACCAGCCAGTGGTACCGCGAGATGTCGGCGATGGCGGCGTCGATTTCGGTGTAGTCATCGAGTGGTTCGATGCGGATCGACGGCGCCTGGATGACGTCGGCACCCAGATCGACAAGCCGATCCACGAACTCGCCAGCCTGTTCGCGCGATCGCGTGACGACGATGCGCGTGCCGAAGAGAGGGCGCTCATCGAACCAGCGGAGATGTTCACGCAGGCCGCACGACGGGCCGACCACGAGGACCGCCGGTGCTTGCGGCGGTTGTGCCTCGAACTGGCGCGCGAGTTCCCCGAGTGTGCCGGCCGTGGTGCGCTGCCGCGGCGTGGTGCCGTCGTACACCACTGCCGCCGAGTCGTCGGCGGGTCTGCCATGCAGGAGCAGCTGCGACGCCACGCGCGCGAGTTGGCGCGGCCCGGCGTAGCAGACCAGCGTGCCGTCGACGCGCGCGAGTTGGCTCCAGTCCAGCTCGGGCGCCTTCTGGTCGCCGTCTTCGTAGCCGCGGATGAACGTCAGCGTGTTGCCCGATCCGGGATACGTGACGGGGATGCCTGCATACGCCGGGATGCCCACGAGCGCGGGCACGCCAGGCACCACTTCGAAGCCGATGCCCTGCTCGTGCAGGAACAGCGCTTCCTTGCCGCCGCTGTCGAACACGAAGGGGTCACCCCACTTCAGGCGGACCACGGACTTGCCCTCGCGGGCCTTCTCGGCAAGCAGCAGGCAGATCGCATTCTGCGCCGGTTCATCTGGCGCCGCGTTGCCCACCTCGATGCACTCGGCGTCGGGGCGTGCCATCCGTAGCAGCCGCGGATGGATCAGCGCGTCGTGGACGACAACGTCAGCGCTGGCGAGACAGCGCAGCCCACGCACCGAGATCAGGGATGGATCCCCCGGGCCGGCGCCCACGATGGACACGGGAGTCATGCGGGGCATCTTACAGCGAACGCCCGCCGGCCATGGGGCCTGCCCTCCGTAGCTGTGCAGCAGCAGAGAGGGTGGCCGCCCGCTCGGATCGGGCACCCACAACGGGTGCCCGACATCTTCGGGCGAGGCGCGTGCAACTCCTTCGTCGGACCGCGGAGATTAGTCGTGTCCGGGCAGCGGGCCGTCGTATTCGCGGACCGCGTCGAGGATGGTGCCGGCGCCGTCGGCGAGGAGACGGTCGGCGACCTGTTCCCCGAGTGCTTCCGGATCCGACGCCTGTCCGAAGCCGATCGCGCGCACTTCCGTGTCGCTCTCGATCGACGTGACGCACGCGAGCATCTCGAGGCCGCCGTCTGCCGTCGCGCGGCAATGCGCGCCGAGAGGAAGCTGGCATCCGCCGCCGAGGGCCACGACGAGCGCGCGTTCGGCGCGCAGCGCCACATCGGCAGCCGGATCGGCGATCGCCACCAGCGTCTGCGTGACGTCGTCGGCATCCTCGCGACATTCGATGGCCACGATGCCCTGGCCTGGCGCCGGGATGCACACGTCGATGGGAAGGCAGCCGCTGATGCGATCGCCGCGATCGAGCCGCTGTAGTCCGGCGGCGGCCAGGACGAGCGCGTCGTATTCGCCGCTGTCGAGCTTGCGTAGCCGAGTGTCCACGTTGCCGCGCACGGGCAGGAACTCGGCACCGGGCAGTTGCCTGTGCAGTTGAGCCACGCGCCGCACGCTGCTCGTGCCGATCCGCGGCGTGTCGCCGAGCGCGCCGCGCAACTGGGCGACGCGCGCATCGCCGAGCGTCCGTCCGTCGGGCAGCACCACGGCGTCGCGTGCGTCGGCGCGCGGCAGCACACCGGCGATGTGCAGGCCGTCGGGCAACGTCACGGCCATGTCCTTCGCGCTGTGGACGGCGACGTCGATCTCGCCGGCGAGCAGCGCGTCCTCGATCTCCTTGACGAAGAGCCGCTTGCCGCCGATGTCCGAGAGCGGCGCGTCCTGGAGGCGGTCGCCGTCCGTCCTGATGACGACGATCTCGCACGGCGCCACGCCGAGGGCGTCGAGACGCGCCTTGACGGTGTTGGCCTGCCACAGCGCCAGCGCGCTCCCGCGCGTGCCGATCCGCCACGCGAGGCTCATCGTGGCGTCTCCGTCGTGTCGGCCGTGGCGTCGGCGGTCGACCCGGTCTCGCCTTCGCCGTCCTCGTCGAGTGCGAACAGGCGGCGCAACGCCGTCGAGCACGCGTCCATCGTCTCGCGGTCGTCGATCGACTTGAGCTGCTCTGTCGGCGTGAGCAGCAGCTTCTCGATCATCAGCCGCGTGACCTCGTCGACGCGCGCGCGTGCCTCGGGTCCGAGGCCCGTGAACTTCGGGGCGAGACGTTCGAGCTCCGCCTGGCGCACGCGTTCGAACCGGCTGCGCAGCGCGACGACGGTGGGGATCGCGGCGCGCGAGCGCAGCCAGCCGTGCCAGACCGTGACCTCGTCGTTCACGAGACGTTCGGCCTTCTCCACCGACTGCCTGCGCCGCGCGAGGTTCTCTTCGACGATGCCGCGGAGGTCGTCGATGTTGTAGAGGAAGACCTCTTCGATCGCCGCGACGTCTGCGGCCACGTCGCGCGGCACGGCGAGATCCACGATGAAGAGCGGACGTCCGCGGCGCGCGTCCTGAATGGCCCTGATGTCGGCACTGGTGAGCACGACATCCGCCGCGCCCGTGGCCGCGACGAGGATGTCCACCTCCGCGAGCGTGTCGAGCCGCGACTCCCACGCCACGCCGCGCCCCGTCACCTCGGCCGCGAGCGCGTCGCCGCGATCGCGACTGCGTGCGGCGATCGTCAGGCTCGCGACCTGCTCCTGGAAGTGTTGCGCGCAGAGCCGCGCCATCTCGCCCGCGCCGAACACCATCATGTGCAGCTGCGAGAGGTCGCCGAAGATCTTGCGTGCCAGGGTGCGCGCGGCATGGCTCAGCGAGACGGCGCCCTCCGAGAGCCCTGTATCAGTACGTACACGCTTACCTATTGCGAACGCGCCGTGGAAGAGCCTGTTGATGACGGCACCGGTTCCGCGCTCTTCGCTCGCCACCTTGTACGCGTCCTTCACCTGGCCCAGGATCTCCGGCTCGCCCACGACGAGCGAGTCGAGGCCGGCGGCCACGCGGAAGAGGTGCCGCGCCGCGTCGGCGTCGGTGCGCACGTACAGCGACGCGTCGATCTCGTCGCGCGGCACGCCGCGGTACTCGGCCAGGCAGTCGATGATGCGCTGACCCATCGCCGACGGGTCGTCGGCCACCGCGTAGACCTCCGTGCGGTTGCACGTGGAGAGCAGGACGGCGTCCTCGCAGCCATCGTTGGCGAGCCGATCGAGCGCGGCAGGCACCATGGATCGGCTGATCCCGATCCGTTCGCGCACGTCGACGGGCGCCGTGTGGTGACTGAGGCCGACGAGGACGAGGTGCATCAGGAGAAGTTGTGGCTCCGGGCGAAGAAGTACGCCACGGGCAGGAAATTGAGCAGCACGAGGGCGAAGCCGATGACAGACAGCCACGCCGCGCGCCGTGGCGTGAGGCCGCCCCAGCGGCGGGTCGCCAGCAAGAAACCGTACAGCAGCCAGGTCGCGAGCGCCATCAGGATCTTCGGGTCGGTCAGGGTCATGTGCGGCAGGCGCGGGTCGTCGACCATCTCGGCGCCCGCGGTGCGCAGCCATGCCGCGCCGCCGGCCAGGCCGAGCGTGAGCAGCACCCAGCCGATCGTGATCGCGCGCATGTTCATGCGGTCGAGCACCTGGAGCGACGGCAGCCGCTGGAAGAACATGCCGGGCGAGCGACGCTTGAGTTCACGGAACAGCAGGACGTACGTGATGCCGATGACGCACGCGAGCGCGAAGCCCGCGTAGGCGAACAGCGCCGCGCCGACGTGGAGGGCGACAAACGGGCCGTCGAAGAACGCCGGCACCGTGGTGGGCATCTCGCCGTGCGCGACGAGCCCCTGGAGCGCCACCATCAGCGGCGTGACGAAGATGCCGATGCCCCGTTCGTCGGTCGAGACCTCGATCGACAGGTACGATACGGCCAGCATCCAGACGAACGTGGACACCGCGCCGGTGCGGCCCGTCATCGGCGGCATGCCGAGCTCCATGGTGTACATCCCGAGCACGAACGTGTGCACGAGCACCGCCAGCATCAGACACCCGGTGGCCACGCGTCCTGCCAGTCCGCGTCGCGTGACGAAATGCCACACGTATGCCGAGAAGGCGGCAAAGTAGAGCAGCGCGAGTGTCATCGCTGGCGGCGGCTACTCGGTGGGGCCGTAGTAGCCCTGCTTGGTGCGGGCCAGGGTGTTGGGTCGTTCCACGCGCACGACGATGCGGCGCCAGCGCCCGTCACGGCGCTGATTGCGCGATGCGTAGCCCACCGTGTACTGCGCCGCCAGTTCGTCGGCGACGGATCCGTAGATGGCCGGGAGTTCGTTGGCGCTCGTCGGAAAGAACGACTTGGCGCCGGTTTCCTGCGAGAACTGCTTCAGCACGAAATCGGCTTCCGAGAACCCGCCCAGCGGCCGACTCTTCGCATTGCCGTCCTTCAGGCCGATCGTGTAGACGGCCACTTCGGAGCGCTTCGCGAGTTCCAGCACCTCCTCGAACGGCACGAGGCTCGACGTGTCTTCGCCGTCGGAGAGCACGACGATCGCCTGGCGCCGCACGTCCTGCTGCACGCTGGCGCGCATCCGCTTGAACTCGTTCAGCGCGATGTAGACGGCGTTGTACAGCGAGGTGGACCCGCCCGCGGTCGTGCGCCGGACGGCGGTCACCAGCCTGTCGCGTTCCGACGTGAACGTCTGCAGGATCTCGGCGCGGCTGTCGAAGTCGACGATGGTCATGATGTCGTCGCCGCGCATGCGCTCGATGAACCCGACGGCGGCCTGCTGCGCGATGGGCAGCTTGTCCACCATGCTGGCGCTCGTGTCCACGAGCAGGCCCAACGCGGTCGGCAACTGCGTCCCGGAGAAGAACATGACCTCCTGCTTGACGCCGTCCTCGAACACCGAGAACGCCTCACGCGGCAGGCCCGTGACGAACCGGCCGTCCTTCTCCGTGACGGTGACGTTGAGCGACACGACTTCGACGCCCGATCGGAACGTCGGCTGATCGGCCGGCTGAGACCCGGGGGGCAGCAGGATCTCCGTCTCCGGCGGCTGCGCCGGCGGCACCCGCTCCTGCGTGTCCACGCGTACCGTCAGCACGACGAGCGCCGCCACGCCGGCGGCCAGGAACTGACGCGTCATCGCGGCGCCCGGTTGTCCGGCAGCGTGTTTCCACGCACCTTCAGGGTGGGGCGCGCCGAGGACACTTCGACCTTGCGAGGAGGAATCAGCCGGTCGGGGCGGCCGTACACGACGAGGAACTGCGTGGTCGCCGCGCGTCCGACCTTCTGCAGCGCATCGGACATGCTCAGGTTGGTGATGAGCAGTTCGCGCAGTCCGCCGGTCTCCGTCGTGCCGCGATCGATCACGATGTTGCGATCGCGGACGCTCTGGCTCTGCGTGTCGGCGCGTGTGGTGTCCTGGAGTTCCAGCACGTGCAGGACGGCTCCCGCTTTGGCGAGCGTGTCGAGGGCGAGGTCGTACGGGCGGTCGCTGAACTCGCTGCCCATGCTCGTGACGACGATGAGCGCGGCACGCGCGGGGTGGCGTTTTTCGATCGCACGCGACGCCTCGATGATTCCCTCGACCGTCGTCGCGCCCGACGACGGCTGGATGAAGAGCCGTTTCACGCCGCGCAGCAGTTGCGCCTGGCTCGTCGTGGAGGGGACCTGCACGGTCGGCCTGTCTGCGACGGTCATGAGCGTGATCGGGTTCGGCCCGGCGAATGCCGTGACGAACTTCTCGAGGCCGATGCGCATGTCCTGGAGGGCGCGCGTCGACGCCACGCTGTTGTCCACGAGCAGCGTGATGTCCACGGGTTCGGTGGCGCGCGTGACACTCACCACCTCGCGGGCCATGCCGTCTTCGCGCACGATCACGTCGTTGGCCGAGAGGGTCTCGACCGGCGTGTCGTTCTCGCCGACGGCGGTGACGAGGAGCGTGCGTTGACGGGGGTTGGCCTGCCCATGGGCGTCTGCGACGCCCGTGGCGGAACCGAGCAGACCAGCAACGACGAGGGTGAAGAGATGGCGCATCGGGGTGTCTCCGTCGCGGCAGGGGCCCGCCCATGGAGTATAGTCGAGGGTCCGTTGACCCCTTCACCCCGCCCTCCGGACTACTGGCGGACCGTTGGCGAACTCGGTTCGCTCGGGCTGTCGTTCGTGCTGGCGATCGTCATCGGCACGTGGGCGGGCCTCTGGATCGATCGCACGTTCACCACGAGCCCATGGGGCATGTTCGCCGGATTCTGCCTGGGCTTTGCCGCCGCCGTGCTCAACGTGGTGCGGATCACGCGCCGGGCGCTCGGCAATGGCAAGTCCTGACCCCGCCAATCCCATCGGATCGCGCGCCGTGGCGCGGCGACTCGGCAGGGACACGCTCATCGTCCTGGCGCTGAGCGCGCTGGCCGCGTGGTTGCTGAGCGGCGTCCGGATGGCGGGCGGCGTGGTCGGTGGAGGCGTGCTCTCGGCCCTCAGCGGCGTCGTCCTCTACAGGGCTGTCGTCGCGCTGGGACCGCCAGCGGCGGATGAGGCGTACAGGCGTCCGTCATCTGCCAGGGTGGCGGTGGGACTGGTTCTGCGCCACGCGTTGCTGCTCGGAGCGGGCTACGTTATCATTGGCCGTTTGCACCTGCACCCGCTGGGGGTGCTGGTGGGCGTCTCCGCCGTGGTCGTTGCCGCAATGATGGAGACCGCCAGGTCCTGGCGCTAGCCGGCCGAAGTCTCATGGAACATCACACACTCTGGATCGTCGAGGCCGTCAACCGCCTGCTCGGGCCGTTCGTGGCGTCGCTCCTCGGCAAGACCTACACACCCGGCCTGCAGGTGATTCCGGATCATCTCGTCATGTGCGCGTTGATCGTGCTGGCCGTCACGGTGTTCTGCCTGGCCGTGCGGTCCACGTTCAGCGTGGACAATCCCGGCCGGCTCCAGATCGTGCTCGAAGACATCGTCGGCTTCCTCGACGGCCTCCTGAAGGAGCACATCGGACCGCAGGGCTCGAAGTTCCTCCCGCTCGTCGGCTCCATCTTCGTGTTCATCTTCCTGGCCAACGCGATCGGCAAGGTGCCCGGCCTGATGTCGCCGACGGCCAACATCAGCACCACGCTCGGCTGCGCGCTCACGGTGTGGGTCTACTACCACCTGCAGGGTATCAAGGCGCAGGGCATCGTCGCGTACATCAAGCACTTCATCATTCCGCCGGGCGTGCCGCTGTTCGTGGCGCCGATCATGGCGCCCATCGAGCTGATCAGCCACGTGTCGCGCGTGATGTCGCTCTCGCTGCGTCTGTTCGGCAACGTGTACGGCGAAGAGCTCGTCGTGTTGATCATGGCCAGCATCATCCCGTTCCTCGTGCCGCTGCCGATGATGTTCCTCGGCGTGGTCACCGGGTCGCTGCAGGCCTACATCTTCACGCTGCTGACGATCATCTATCTGGCTGGCGCGGTCCACGTCGAGCACGGGCATGACGATGCCCATCACGACGATGGGCATGCGCACGGCGACTCGCCTGCGCACGCGCACGCCGCGGCGTAGGCATCGGGTCGGCAGACTTCGGCAACCGTCGGGCCCCGGTCTGCATCGTCGACCCCAGGCGCGCCACAGGCGACGCCCGCGACCACATGGTCGTGTATCCGTGTAATGCCGACGAAGACGTGATTGAAGGGCCTCGAGGAGGCATGCACATGATGAAGAAGTTTTCCGTGATTCTCGCGATGGTGATGGCCGCCGGTTTCGTTTCGCCGGCGTACGCGCAGGAAGTGGCCGGCGGTGGTGTGGCGGCCGGCGTCACGCAGTGGGCCGTGGTGACGGCCGGATTCGCGCTCGCCATCGCGGCGGCGTTCGGCGCACTGGCGCAGGGCAAGGCCGTGAGCGCGGCCGCCGAAGGCATCGCGCGCAACCCGGGCGCGGCAGACCAGATCCGCGGCGCGCTGCTGCTCGGCCTCGTGCTGATCGAGTCGCTGGTGATCTACGTGCTGCTCGTCTCGCTGATCATCTTCTTCGTTCGTAACGGCGCACTCGGCCTGGCGTAACGAGTCGATGTCTCACCGGCGGTGCGGCTCCGTGCCGCCCGCCGGCCCACCCGCCCCGCGGACCCACCGATGTCTCGCGTCGACGTCTACCTCCTGTTGACAGCGATCATCTGGGGGAGCAACTACAGCGTCATCAAGTTCGTGGTCCAGGATGTGCCCGGCCGGGCCTTCAATGGACTGCGGCTCGCCATTGCCTCGGCGGTCTTCCTGTCGGTCATCGCCGCGCGCCGCATGGATCACGTGCGGAGGCTCTCGCGTCGCGACTGGGCCGTCGTGGTCCTGCTCGGCATCGTCGGGCAGTTCATGTACCAGATTCTGTTCATCGACGGGCTCGAGCGCACGAGCGCGATGAACGCGTCGATCATCATCGCCTGTACACCGATCGCCGTGAGCGTGGTGTCTGCCGCGTTGGGGCACGAGCGACTGCCGCTCGCGCACTGGCTGGGCACGGCCCTGTCGTTCGTGGGCGTCACGCTCATCGTCGGCGGAGGTGCGGTGAGCGGTGTGTCGTCGCCGGTGGGCGACATCATGATGATCGCGTGCGTGCTGTGCTGGACGGTCTACACCGTTGCCGCGCGCCCGTTGCTCGTGTCGTATTCACCCATCGTGATCACCGGCCTGTCGATGGCGATCGGCACGGTGCTGTTCATGCCGTTCGCCGTGGGAGACTTCGCGCGGACGGCATGGCGCGACGTGCGCGTCGTCGCGTGGGTGTGCCTGGTGTTCTCGTCGCTGCTCGCGCTCAACTTCTCGTACACGTCGTGGTATCTCGGCGTGCGGCAACTCGGGTCGTCGCGTACCTCGCTGTATTCGAACGTGGTTCCCGTGGCTGCGCTCGTCGTGGCGATGGTCTGGCTCGGCGAACGCCTCGCCGGCGTGCGCCTCCTCGGCGCCGCTCTCGTCGCCGTCGGCGTGCTCGTCACGCGGTGGACGGGTTCCCGCTCCACGCCGTTCCGTTGAGCCCCGGTTGCCTGTTGCCGGTTGCCCGTTGCCGTCTCAATTCACGATCTGCGCGTGCCTGAGCAGGCGGGCGCTGATGCTGACGCCGGCGCGGGCGGCTTCGGCGGGGTTGACGGTGAAGCGGAAGCGCGGGCCGTCGGCCACGAGGTTCAGCACGAGGCCTGACTGATCGGCGCAGTTGCCGTCCCCTACCGTCACCACTCCCTGATCCGCAAGCTTGCGTGCGATGGCCGCGGTGCCCGCGCCGAGCACCACGACGGACGCGTCCACGTGGGCCAGGGCGGTGGCCGAGGGCACATCCACCACGGTGATGGTCCGGACGCCGGGCTGCTGAGCGTACGCCGCGCGCAACGCCGCACCCAGCGGCGTATTGGCCACGACGGCAATCGTGATCCTGGTCCCTGCCGTGAGAGCGGGCCACTCCACGAACCGCAGCATGCCCACGATTGTCGTAACGCGTGCCGTGTCGGGTACCTCAGCGGCAGCAACGGCCGGATTCCCGGCCACGGCGCCCAGGCACAGGGCGACCGCCAGCAGGGTGGAAGTGATCCGGGCCGGCGCGCGAGGGTCCTGCGTCGTCATGTTCGGGGAATCGGCGGTGGTCGCGTGGACTTGAATGGCGGGTTCAATTGCCGCGCCAGCGTGCCGATTCAGGGAAAAGGGGCGCTCCCGCCTGTTCGATGCTTCGCCACTCGCTCCGTCGTCAGCTCACCCTGGTTCTCATCGCCGCCATCACGTGTGCGCTTGCGCTCACGGGAATCGGTATCGCCGTGTATGACCAGGCCACCGCGCGCGCGTCGCTCGTCCAGGAGATCGAGGCGGTGGCCGACGTCGTGGGCGAAGGCAGCGCCGCTGCCCTGACCTTCGAGGACCCGTCGTTTGCCGACGACACGCTTGGCGTCCTGCGTGCTCGTGCGGACCTCCGGGTCGCCGCGCTGTACGGTCTCGACGGCCGTCTCTTCGCGCAGGTGCCCGGTGGCAACCTCGCGCCAGACCGCGTGCCGCCCGTCGGGGCCGAGGCCGTCGGAGACGTGGTGCGCGTGGTGAGGCCGGTCTGCCTGCCCGATGGCTGCGTCGGGTCGATTCTCGTCGAAACGGACCTGCGCCGCATCGCGGCCAGGAGCCGCGACACGCTCGCCATCTTCCTTGCCGTCTTTGTCGCCTCCCTGGGCCTTGCGTACGTCCTCGGCGCCACGCTGCAGCGGCCGATCGTGACGCCGCTGCGCCAGTTGTCGATCGCCGCCGACGAGGTGATGCGGACCGAGCGCTTCGACGTTCGGCTCCCCGATCGCGTCACCGACGACGAAGTCGGCGTACTGGTGCGCGCGTTCAACGGGATGCTGTCGCACCTGGCCGCGCGCGACGTCGAACTGCAGCGCCATCGCGACGAGCTCGAACAGAAGGTCGCCCGCCGCACCGCCCAGCTGCGCGAAGCGAAGGAGCGCGCCGAGAGCGCCAACCGCTTCAAGAGCCAGTTCGTGGCCACGATGAGCCATGAGATCCGCACGCCGATGAACGGCGTACTCGGCATGACCGAGCTCGCGCTCGACTCGGACCTCACGCCCCGGCAGCGCGAGTACCTGGAGACCATCCGCCGTTCGTCGGAGCACCTCATGACGGTGATCGACGACGTGATGGACCTCTCGACGATCGAGGCCGGCCGCATCGAGCTGCACGAGGGGCCGTTCGACCTCGCGGCGCAGGTCCACGACGCGCTTGCCGCGGTGGCCATCCGCGCGCACCAGAAGGATCTGGACGTGGTCTGGGCGCAGGAAGTGCCGCTGCCGGCAAGCGTCACGGCCGACGCCGCACGCTTCCGCCAGGTGCTCAACAACCTGCTCGGCAACGCCGTCAAGTTCACGAACGTGGGTTCCGTGCGTGTGACGGTCGAGGTCGATCGCACCGATACACCGGGCCGGGCCGTGCTTCGCGTGAGCGTGGCCGACACTGGCGTCGGCATCTCGCAGACGCAGCTCGACGCGATTCGCCGGATGCTGCGCGAGGCAGCGACGGGCCAGCCCCAGCTCTTCGAAGGCAACGGCCTCGGTCTGCCGATCTGCGGACGTCTCGTCCATCTGATGGGCGGCGCGCTCGTCGTCGAGAGCCGGGAAGGTCAGGGCACGACCGTCACCTTCACCATGCCCGTCGCGTCGCCGAACGAGGACGCGCCCGCCGAGACGCTGCCGCAGGCGCTCGCCGGCCGAGAGGTCCTCCTCGCCGATCGCCTGACGGCGTCGCGCGACGTGCTGGCGGCATGGCTGACGGGGTGGGGGGCGGAGGTCACGTGCGCTGCCGACGACGCGGCGATCGGACCCCTGATGCGCGAGCGGCGGTGGGGGCTGGTGCTCATCGATCGCGAATCGCTCGAGGGCGCGGAGCTGGACGTGGCGCAGGCGGCACGGTCGGGGATCCCCGTTGTCGAGCTCCTTCTTGCGACGGAGAGCTCCGTCTCGGGAGGGACGTCGCCGTACCCGTCGCTGGCCCGCCCGCTGCGCCGTCATGCCGCAGGCGCCGTGCTCGCGGCAGCGGCCAGTGAGCCACTCGACGACGCGACGCGTGCGCCGTCTGGCGCGCTGGCGATCGTGCCGCGCTTGGTCCACACACCCCGCGTGCTGGCCGTCGACGACAACGAGCTGAACCTGCGCATCGTGCGTGAACTGCTGGAGGCGCGCGGCTGCGACGTGGCGCTCGCGCGCAACGGCCGCGAGGCCGTCGCCGCGTGGCACGCCGAACGCTACGACCTCGTGCTGATGGACGTGCAGATGCCGGAGCTCGACGGCCTGCAGGCGTGCGAGGAGATCCGCGACGTGGAGACGCGCCGGCGCGTGCGCCGACGGACGCCCATCGTGGCGCTCACGGCGCACGCCCTGGCCGGCGACCGCGAGCGGTGTCTCGCCGCGGGCATGGACGATTACCTGTCGAAGCCCCTGCGCCGGTCGGCGCTCTACGACCTGATGGACCGCCTCGGCATCGTCACCAGAGCCCTCGGCAAACCCGCGTGATCAATCGCGGCGCGGGCGCTGGTTGGCGGCGAGGATCTTCTTGCGCAGACGGATGGCCTTCGGCGTGATCTCGACGAGCTCATCGTCGTTGATGAACTCGATGGCGACCTCGAGACCGAGCTTGCGCGGCGGGATGATGCGGATGGCTTCGTCGGCCGTCGACGCCCGCATGTTGGTCTGCTTCTTCTCCTTGGTCACGTTGACGTCGAGATCGTTGTTGCGCGAGTTCTCGCCGATCAGCATGCCCTCGTAGACCTCGGCGGCGGGGTCGATGAAGATCTCGCCGCGGTCCTGGAGGTTGGAGATCGCGAACGCCGTGGCCACTCCCGTGCGATCGGCCACCAGGGCGCCCGTCGGACGCGCCGGGATCGGGCCCGCCCACGGTTCCCAGCCAGCGAAGATGTGGTTCATGATCCCGGTGCCCTTCGTGTCGGTGAGGAACTGGGAGCGCAACCCGATCAAGCCGCGGGCCGGCACACGGAACTCCAGCCGTACGCGTCCGCTGCCGTTGTTCACCATCTTGGTCATCGTGCCCTTGCGCGTCCCGAGCGCGGCGATGACCACGCCCTGGAACTCCTCTGGAACGTCGATCACCACGTCCTCGACGGGCTCGAGCCGGCCCTCGGCCGTCTCCCGCGTGACGATCTCGGGGCGCGAGACCTGCAGTTCGTAGCCTTCGCGCCGCATCATCTCGATCAGGATCGAGAGCTGCAGCTCGCCACGTCCGATGACGCGCATCTGTTCGGGCGTGTCGGTCGGCTCCACGCGCAGCGACACGTTGCCGAGCAACTCCTTCTCGAGGCGCTCCTTGATCTGCCGCGACGTGACGAACGTGCCGTCGCGCCCCGCCATCGGCGACGTGTTCACGCCGAAGATCATCGACACCGTCGGCTCGTCCACCGCGATGGGCGGGATGGGCTTGGGGTGCTCGGCGCTGGTCACCGTCTCGCCGATGGTGATGTCCTCGATGCCCGCGAGGCACACGATGTCGCCGGCGGCAGCATCCTCCACGTCGACGCGCTTGAGGCCGTCGAACGCGAACAGCTTGGTGACGCGCGTCTGCTGGATCGAACCATCGAGCTTGGCCACGCCCACGAAGTCGCCAACCTTCACGCGGCCGTTGAAGATGCGGCCGATCGCGATGCGCCCGAGGTACTCGGATGCGTCGAGGTTCGCGATCAGGATCTGCAGGATGCCGTCGACGTCGCCCTTCGGCGGCGGGATGTGATCGATGATCGCGTCGAAGAGTGGTCGCAGGTCCTCGCCGCGCACGCTCGCGTCGGTGCTGGCCTGCCCGTCGCGCGCGACGGCATAGATGATCGGGAACTCCAACTGCTCCTCGTCGGCGTCGAGGTCGATGAACAGGTCGTACACCTCGTTCAGCACTTCCTGCACGCGCGCGTCCGGCCTGTCGATCTTATTGATGACGACGATGGGGGAGAGACGGCGTTCGAGGGCCTTGCGGAGCACGAACCGCGTCTGCGGCAGCGGGCCTTCCGACGCATCGACCAGCAGCACCACGCCGTCGACCATCGACAGCGTGCGCTCCACCTCGCCGCCGAAGTCCGCGTGGCCCGGCGTGTCGCAGATGTTGATCACGTGGTCCAGGTACCGGACCGCGGTGTTCTTGGCCAGGATGGTGATGCCGCGCTCGCGCTCCAGGTCCATCGAGTCCATGGCGCGCTCAGCCACGCGCTCGTTGGACCGGAAGGTGCCGGCCTGCCCGAACATCGCGTCGACCAGCGTGGTCTTGCCATGGTCCACGTGGGCGATGATGGCGACGTTGCGCCGGTGAGGATTGGCAATCTGTCGGGCGTGTTCGGCAGCAGACATCCCACCAGTATACCGGGCACCGGCCCGCCTCCGCCCGATGTCGCGCCCCCGCGCGCCATCGGGGCCATGGCCCGGCAGGCCCGAGAATAGCCGCGCCCGACCTGCCGTAGAATCACCCCTCCGACGATGACAGATCTCCGGCAGGCCAAGAGGTCCATAGCCCTCCTGAACTGGGTCGACCACGTCCTGGGCGCCACGCTGCGGCTGGCCTTCAACCTGGTGGTGGTCACCGGGCTTTACCTGTTGTCGGCACATCTCATCGGCCTCGATGACCCCGAAGCGCCCAAGGCGGGCTACGCCATCCGTGTCGTGGCGTCGTTCTGGTTGTACATCGCCGTCTGGAGCTGGCTCGTGCGCGGGCTGCTGCGACGTCCCGCGAAAACGTCGACAGACAGGAAGCTGACCGCGGCGCAAGCGGCCAAAGGCCTTGGCGGCTGCCTGCTGAATCTCATCCCCATCCCGTTCCTCCTCGTGTTCGTGGGCCGGTTCGCGGACTGGGCGTGGGCGGGGATCGTCGCGGGCGACCCGTCGCATCAGGCCCGCCAGTGGTCGGATCGCGCGATCGAGCTGGGCACGGCGGCCCTCGATCGACCGGCCGACTGGATCCCGTACGCGATCGGTCTGTCGGTGGCCTACAGAATTCTCCGCACCGCCGTCCGGCACCTCGCCTCGCCGCCGATGCCGGCAGAGAGCGCCACACGCGGGCGGTCGGTCGCGTCGGCCAACGCCGAGACGCTTACGCGCCTGCGCAAGCGGTCGGGGAAGTCGAAGGGGTCGCGCACATCGCCTGGCCTCGACGCCCTTGCCGCTGCCACGAGGCCGCGGACGGAGGCGGCCTCACAGGTCGAGCGCGCACACGCGGGTGCGCACGGGCCCGCGTCTCGTCAGTCGTCGGGCCGCGACGGGCACGACGATCGCGTGCTCGGGCGGCTCACGTTCAACCAGGCCGACAACGCGTGGTGGGCACACGGGGCCGATCGCGAGTTCTCCGTCAGGATCGAGGGGGATGCCACGGCGCCGGACCCGCGTGCGCTCGATGCCGCGCGCAGCGTCGTCCAGCGCAGCTTCGAAGCCACGTTGCGTGCGTCGGATGCCGTGCGTCCGGTGGCGCAGTCGCGTGGAGTCGGGTTGCCCCGCTTCAGGATCGCCGCGGTACGTGCGCGCGCAGGCGAACCGGCGAGCGTGTACCTCCACCTGCGGTGCGACTCCGACAAGGACCACGACTACGTGGCGGTATCGACGGACGGCCTCCAGACCTACACCCGCGCGTGACGGGACAATACGACAGGAGGCCGTACGCCGGGCCCGGGTGCCCGCGGTGGTCGATGCGGCGCCTATCGCGCCTTCACCGTTGTTCGAATGTCCCGCCGCCAAGCGCGATGTACAGCGCGACGAGATTCTCCACCTCGGCTCGTCGCACCTGCAGGAGCGTCTGCTCGGCGGCGAACAGATTGCGTTCCGCGTCCAGCACTTCGAGGTACCTGACGGCGCCTTCCTGGTAGCGTAGCCGCGCGAGATCGGCGATCACGCGCTGCGCGGCCAGCCCGCGTTCCTGCGCGGCGACCTGCTCGGCAAGATGGCGGCGGCCGGCCAGCGCGTCCGCGACTTCCTGAAACGCGGTCTGCACCGTGCGCTCGTACGTCGCGACACCGATGTCTTGACGCGCTTCTGCAGCCGTCAGGTTGCCGCGCAGCGCTCCGCGATTGAAGATCGGCACCGTGATCGACGGGCCGAAGTTCCAGGCGAGGCCATCGCTGCCCACGAGCCGGTCCAGCTCGAGGGAGGCGAACCCGACGCTGCCCGTCAGCCTTATGGTCGGGAAAAAGGCCGCTCGCGCGGCACCGATGTTGGCGTTGGCGGCGCGCAGGCGCTCCTCCGCCGCCAGGATGTCGGGTCTCGCGACCAGCAAATCGGCTGGAAGTCCGGCGTTGATGGCCGGAAACGTGGCCTGCCGGGCGAGCGGCAAGGCGTCCGGCAGCGGCTGCGCAACGGGCCCTCCGATGAGCACCGTGAGGGCGTTCTCGCCCTGCGCCAGACCGAGTCGGAGTTCGGCCAGCTGGGACTCGGCTTGCGTCAGCAACGACTCGGCCTGGCGGAAATCCAGCGCCGACGTGATGCCGGCATCCAGTCGCACCCTGGCGATGCGCAGGCCGTCGCGCCGACTCTCGACGGTCGCCTCCGCGAGGCGCATGCGCTCGCCGAGCTCCAGCGTCGAGAGATATGTCGAGGCGACCGCACGAATGAGCGACAGGCGAAAGGCCCGCGCGGCTTCGACCGTTGCGAGGAACTCCCCGCGCGCCGCGTCGGCCAGGTTCCGCAGGCGGCCCCAGAAGTCCAGCTCGAAGGCGGTGACGCCGACGTCGACAGAGTAGCGGTTCGCCGTGGTGGACTCGACGCCGGGCAGAGCCGTCGCCGCCGCGCCCGTCCGAGTGCGCACGACGTCGCCGCCCAGCACACCGGCTGGTCGTCGCGCGGCCTCCTGAACACGGAGCACGCCGCGCGCCTCTTCCACCTGGGCGTCGGCGACCGCGAGATCGCGGTTGCGCGTGAGCGCCGTCGCGACGAGGGCTTCGAGGCGGGGGTCCTCGAAGAAGTCCCGCCAGCCGATCTCGCTGGCGCGCTGGCCGATCGCGACATCTCCGCCCGCGTCAGCCGCGTACATCGGCGGTGTCGGCGGTTCGGGACGAACGTGTGGCGGTGCCAGGTGCCGACAGCCGCCGAGCACCAGCAGCGCGACCAGGACCAGGGCCCTACGCATGCGACGCCTCCGGCTCGTTCGGTGTCGTGGGCGTTCCGACGGCCGGCCGCCGGCGGCTGAGCCACCGCCGGACGGCCAGGTAGAACAGCGGCACGAAGAAGATGCCGAACACGGTGGCCGCGAGCACGCCGCCGACGACGCCGGTGCCCACCGCGATGCGACTCGCCGCACTGGCGCCGGTCGCGATGACCAGCGGGACCATGCCGAGGATGAACGCGAGCGACGTCATGATGATCGGGCGGAGCCGCAGCTTCGCCGCGTTCATCGCCGCGTCGAAGGGAGGCACGCCACGCGCTTCCTCCTCGATGGCGAACTCGACGATCAGGATGGCGTTCTTGGCCGCGAGGCCGATGATGGTCAACAGTCCGACGTTGAAGTACACGTCCGCCGCCAGGCCTCTGGCCATCGAGAACAGCACCGCACCGAGCACGCCGAGCGGGACGATCAGCAGGACGGCGACCGGGACGGTCCAGCTCTCGTACAGGGCCGACAGCAACAGGAACACCACCACCAGCGACAGACCCAGCAGGAGACCGATTTGTCCCGCCGCCTGCCGCTCCTCGTAGGACACACCGGTCCACTCGAAAGCGAACCCTTCGGGCAGTTGGCCGGCGAGCCGTTCCATCTCGTCCATGGCCTCTCCGGTGGATCGGCCCGAGGCGGGTAGTCCCGAGATCGTCAACGCGGGGTAGCCGTTGTACCGCTGCACCCGGGGCGGGCCAGAGGTCCACTCGACGGTCGTGAAGGCGCCGAAAGGCACCATGCCGCCTTGGGCGTTCCGTACCCGCAGGTCCAGGATGTGCTGCGGGGTCATGCGGTACGGGGCATCTGCCGCCAGCAGGACACGCAGAATGCGTCCGTCGCGGCTGAAGTCGTTGGCGTAGGCGCTGCCGAAGGCGATCGCCAGCGTGGAGTTCACGTCGGCAATCGACAGGCCCAGCGCACGCGCCGAGATGCGATCGACGCTGACGCGGAGCTGTGGCGCATCTGCCTCGCCTTCGGCTCGCACCCCGGTGAGCACCGGGCTCTCGCTGGCGAGCGCCAACAGCTGGTCGCGGGCTTGCACCAACGCGCCAAGACCGAGGCCAGCGCGGTCCTGCAGCTTGAACGTGAACCCGCTGGCGACGCCCAGGCCTGGTATCGACGGCGGGATGAGTGCGAACGCCAGCGCCTCCTTCATCGCGAAGAGCGTGCGCGTCGCCCGGGCCACGAGGGCCTGCGCGGTGTTGTCCGCACCGGGGCGTTGATCCCACGGATGCAACGTGACAAACGCCATGGCGTTGGACTGCCCGACGCCGAAGAAGCTGAAGCCGCGGACGACGATGACGTTGGCGACTTGCGGCTGGGTCCCGTAGAAGTCCTGCATCTGGACGATCGCCCGCTCGGTGCGTTCGGTCGTCGCGCCTGGTGGCGCCTGCACCACCGTCATCAAGGTGCCGTTGTCCTCGATCGGCAGAAAGCTGGTTGGCAGCCGCCCGAACAGCAGTCCCGTGACGGCGACGAGCGCGACAAAGAGCGCCAAGAACCGCAGCGGCCGCACCAGGATGACGCCGACGCCGCGCTGATAGCGCGCCGTCGTGCGATCGAACCAGCGGTTGAACCCTCCGAACAGCCCGCTCATGAAACGGCTGATGAGATTCGGTCGACGCTCGGTCGCAGGCTGATGGGGTTTGAGCAGCGTGGCGCACAACGCGGGCGTGAGCGTCAGGGCCATCAGTGCCGAGAACGCGATCGAGATGGCCAGCGTGATGGAGAACTGCCGGTAGATGCCGCCCGTCGACCCGGGAAAGAAGGCCATCGGCACGAACACCGCGATGAGCACCAGCGTGATGCCGACGATGGCCGACGTGATCTGGGTCATGGCCTTGACCGTCGCGTCATAGGGCGACAGGTGCTCCTCGGCCATGATCCGTTCCACGTTCTCGATCACCACGATGGCATCGTCGACCAGGATGCCGATGGCCATGACCATCGCGAACAGCGACAGGACGTTGATCGAGTAGCCGAGAGCCCAGAGCCCCAGACACGCGCCGGCGAGCGAGATCGGCACGACGATCGCCGGGATGAGCGTCGCCCGCCAGTTCTGCAGGAAGACGTACATCACGATGAAGACGAGCACCATCGCTTCGAGAAGGGTCTGTAGGACGGCGGCGATCGACGCGTCGATGAATGGCGTCGTGTCGTACGGCACGGCCCACGTGATGTCGGGCGGGAAGTTCGTTTCCAGTTCGGCCAGTCGCGCCTTGACGCCGGCTGCCGTGGCGAGCGCGTTGGCACCGGTGAGCAGTTGCACCCCGATGCCCGCGGCCGGCTTCCCGTTCAGGTCCATGCTCGACAGATAGCTCTGCGCGCCGAGCTCGACGCGCGCGACATCGCGCAGTCGGACGACCGACCCATCAGGCGCGGCGCGCAGGATGATGCTCGCGAACTCCTCGGGCGTGGTGAAACGCTGCTGCGTCAGGATGGAGGCGTTGATCTCGAAGCCGTTGGCCAGCGGCTGATCGCCCAGCGAGCCACCCGTCGACTGGCTGTTCTGCTCCTGGACGGCGGCGAGTGCCTCGGCCGGCGACAACCGGTAGTTGGCGAGCTTGTCGGGATCGAGCCAGATCCGCATCGCGTGCTCGGAGCCGAAGGCACGGATGTCTCCCACGCCCTGCACCCGACGCAACTCGTCGATCACGCGGGTCGCGGCGAAGCTGCCCAGTTCGAGCGTCGATGCCGCGCCGCTCTTGGACGTCAACGCCACGATCATCAGAAAGCCGGTGCCCGCCTTGTTGATCTGGATGCCTTGCCGGCGAACTTCCTCGGGAAGGCGTGGCTCCGCACGGCGGACCCGGTTCTGGACCTCCATCTGCGCCACGTCGATGTCGGTCCCCGCCGCGAACGTCAGCGTCACCGAGGCCGACCCGGTTGAGTCGCTCGACGAGTCCATGTAGAGGAAACCTTCGACGCCGTTCAGCTCCTGCTCGATCACCTGCGTGACGGTCGTGGCGACCACCGACGCCTCGGCGCCTGGATACGTTGCCGCGATCGTCAGCGAGGGGGGGGCGATGTTCGGGTACTGCTCGATCGGCAGCGCGCGGAGAGCCATCACGCCAGCCAGGACGATGGCCAGCGCGAGGACCCACGAGAAGACGGGGCGATCGATGAAGAAGCGGGGGCTCATGGCTGGCGTCTCAGCGCCGGTCGGCCGTGGCTGCCGGCGGCGGCGTGTCGGCAGCGAGCTGAGACGGCGCCGCCATGGTGGCTGTCGTCACGCGCACCGTCTGTCCTGGTTGCACTTTCTGGAGACCGTCGACGATCACGCGATCCCCCGCGGACAGCCCGCCGAGGATCACCCAGAACTCGCCTTCGAGCGGCCCCAGCGTGACAGCACGGGCCTGGACGACGTCCTTGGCGCCGACGACCATCAGGACCGCGCCCTGAGACGTGACGTTCACCGCACGCTGCGGGATGAGGATGCTGTCGGGCCGCGTCCCCTGGGCGGTCCGGACGCGCACGAACTGTCCGGGCACCAACGCACGCTCGGGGTTGGGCAACTCCGCGCGCACCGCGTTCGAGCCCGTGGTCTCGTCAATCCGGAAATCGGCGAAGTTCAGGTGGCCAGCATGCTCGTATTCGGTACCGTCCTCGAGAATGACGCGGACCGGCACCTTGTTCAGGGCCTGTGTCTCGAGTTCGCCCGCGGAAACCTGGCGACGAAAGGCGAGCAGCTCCGCGCTAGACACAGAGAAGTTGACAAAGAGGGGATCGAGTTGCTCGACGCGCGTGAGCAGGGTCGCTTCGGCGGCGCTGACGAGGGCGCCCTCGGTCACCTCCGCGCGGCCGGCCCGGCCAGCGATCGGCGCGTCCACGGTGGCGTAGCCGAGGTTGAGCCGGGCAGTCTCGACCTGTGCCCGAGCCTCCGACACATCGGCCTCGGCGGTCCGGAGGCGCGCGACTGCCGTGTCGTACTCCTGCTGGCTGATGGCTTGCTGCGCGACGAGCCCGTCGTAGCGCTTGACGTCCTGGGCCGCGTTGGCCGCCGTCGCCTGGGCTCGCTCGAGCGCGGCCTCTACGGCACTCAGTTGCGCGCGCAACTCCCGTGGGTCGATCGCAAACAGCGGCTGCCCCGCCCGCACGTCCGTGCCTTCCTGATACAGGCGACGCTGCAGGATGCCGTTGACGCGCGCCCGCACGTCAGCCGTTCGGACCGCGCCGAGTCGTCCGGGGACCTCGTGAATCTGGGTGGTTGGTTGCCGCGCCGCGACGACCACGCGCACCTCGACCGGTGGCGGCGCCTGAGCGGGAGGCGCCTCGGTGGCGCAGGCGGCCAGCAGCCAGGCGCCACAAAGCACTGTTGTACGGATGTCTGCGAGAGGCCTGACACTGCAGGCGTAACGAATCATGTCCACTCTCCGAGGCCCAGGCGTTGGCGCGGAGTATATCCCGGGGCACGAGCGCCGAAGACCGTGACGCGCGTCTCGCGGTTGGCGTCGTGGATGAGGTAGAACACGCCGCATCGGCCGAGGTGGCGCTCATCGAGATGTTTGATAACGGTCGACGTGTCTGATACAAGACGGCCGTTCTCCTCCGGACGGAGTCGTCTCGTGCAACACATCACTCTCGATCGCGAAGAAGGCATCCTCGTCATCACGCTCGCCCGCGGCAAGGCCAACGCGCTCGACTGCGAGATGGTCGACGAGCTCCAACAGGCCCTGAACCACGCGCATGCCGACGCGCGCACGCACGGCGTGGTGATTACGAGCGGCACGCCGCGGATGTTCTGCGGCGGGTTCGACGTGCTGGAGGTGTTCGAATATCCGCCGGAGACGCTCCGGTCGTACATGACGCGCTTCATCGGGCTGTTCGACACGCTGCGTCATCTGCCCAAGCCTGTCGTCGCCGGATTGAACGGCCACTGCTACGGTGGCGGTGCGGCGCTGGCGCTCGCGTGCGACGAACGCATCATGGCCGAAGGCGATTTTCAGTTCGCGCTGAACGAGGTGTCGCTCGGCGTCGTGCTGCCCACGCGCATGGTGCAGGCGATGGCGGCCGTCGTCCCGGGGCCGACGGCGAGGCAGATGTTCCTCGAAGGGCACGCGTGGCGCGCGCACGACGCGCAGGCGCACGGGATCGTCGAGGAACTCGTGCCGCTCGGCAACATCAGGCACCGTGCGATCACGCTGACGCGGCAACTCGCGTCGAGGCCGCCGCGCGCGTTCGCGCTGCACAAGGCCGCGCTCGTCGAGGCCGCAGGCGGACCGCCGTACACCGCTGACGAGATCGCCGCGATGGTGGAGACCTTCGCGACGATCTGGTTCGACGAGGAGTGCCGCACGCAGCGCGCGGCGCTCGTCGCCCGCCTCCAGCGGGTGTAGCAGGTCGAAGGGCCGCGATGCCCGGGGTGCCACGCGGGTGGGACGACCTGTCGGTCGCAGCCCGGAGGGAAGCGGTGGAGATCGTGACGGACCTGATGCTGCCCTGGAGCGGTGCGGCGATCGGCGTCACGCTCACGGCCATGCCGTCGTCGTAGCCGTTGTCGGTCCAGACATTGCCCGGCCGGCTCGCGTCGAAGTGCAGGATGGTGCCCACGTTCCCACAGTGGCCGTTGCTGCCCCGCACGAACCGGTTCCCGATGAACCGGATGCGGGTCGCATTGTCGGGATCGCGAGAGTACGGCTTGCCGCCCGTGGCGCCACCGTACGCGCACACGGTGGACCCGCCCGCGCCGCCGCGGTAGAACAGGTTCTTCTCGATCAGATTGTCGGTGACCGGCGCGAAATCGGGGTACCCGGTCAGACCGGCCGAACAACCCGATCCGGGGCCGGACCGCGTCGCCTCGCATGTGATGGCGTTGTGCCGGAGGGTCGTCTGCTGCTCCATGCGTATGCCGCTGAAATGCGCCTTCGCCTGCGGGTCGACACCCTGGTCGTGTACCCACGAGTTCTCGATGACGCAGTTGCGCACGCAGTAGATCGACCGGCGTCCGCCCGTGACCTCGACCCTGTTGACGCGAAAGCTGCACCGCAGGATGCCGGTGCTTCCGGAGTTGCCGGTCGTCACCTCGGCCGGGAGGTCCACGCGGCTGTCGGTGATCGTGACGCTTGCCGTGTCGCAGTCGTCCGACGCGATGTCGACGCCGCCGTTCAGCCGGGATCTCGTGATGGTGACACCGGACGCACGCACCTCGAGTGGGCTGCAATCGACCGTCCGCGCATCGATGACGGTGCCGGCGGTCGTGATGGTGCACGAACCGACATACGGCGTGAGCGTCGTCCCGGCCGGCACGCCGGTGTTGCCGGGGCCTGGCCAGCAGCCACCCCATGGATCCGGCCCGCCCGGGGTGAAGGGGGCACCGATACACGCGCCACCAGCCTGCGGCGGCGCGGCCGCCTGGCGGTGAGCGACATGGCGGCCCACGGCCGGAGTGGCCGCATGGACCGACACCCACGTCGCGATCGCGGCCACGCACGCTGCCCCCGCCGGACCGCCGAGACGCGTCATGGCTGGCCCCCGCGCCGCCTGGCGAACCACGCGATGCCCCACTGGCCGACGACCTCCACGCGATGGCACCGAACAGCCGACCATGGTGCCCAGGCTCGCGGTCGCGACGATGGCTGCCCGTTCATGCCCATGTCGAACACTCCCGCCGGTCCCATGTCAGAAGTCGAACCGCACGCCGAGCTGGAACTGGCGCGGCGGCTGCGCGGTGCTGATCGTGGCAAACGCGGCGTTGTCCCGAACGACGTTCGGGTTTCCGAAGTTGACCGTGTTGAAGACGTTGAACACGTCGACGATCGGCGTGAGGTTGTACCGCTTGCCGAAGCGGAAGTTCTTGCGGAACGACAGGTCGAGCTGCTTGAAGCCGGGGCCCTCGATCTGCCCGACGGTGGCGGTGCCGCGCCGGTCCTCGGGCGGGTTGGCAAAGGCGTCGCGGTTGAACCAGCCATTCTCGTCGCCGTCGACATCGATCTCGCCTCCGAGATACTCGGCCCGGCGGTTGCCGATCGACGAGTTGCCTGTCGCCGTCAGGTACTGACCTGACTGGAAGCGGAACTTGCTGCTGGCCTCCCAGCCTCCGGCGACGGCTTCGAGGACGCCGCCGCGATCACGCAGCCACGGCAGGCGATAGGTCAGCGTGTTGACCAACGCGTGCCGACGGTCGAACGTCGCCGGCCCATAGAAGAAGCGCAGGTCGCCCGCACCGTCGGCGGTGTCGTTGTCGGCGTTGCCACTCGCATCGGTCATGGCCCGGCCCAGGGTGTAGGACACGGTGAACTGCAGGTCGCCGCGGCGTTTGGCTCCGTACAGCTGCATCGAGTGGTACTGTGAACTCGCGTCGCTCACCCGCAGGCGGATGGACGAGTATCCCTTGTACGGCCGCAGGTAGTTCTCGGACACCCGCTGGGCTGCGGGGAGGGCGGCGTTGGCGCGCAGATCGTCGAAGCTGGCGCGGTTGATGTCCGGCAGCCGGAGGAGATCGCGCCCGGTGTTGCCGACATAACTCGCCTCGACGAAGTAGCCGCCGCCGAGTTCGCGCTGCACACCGAGACTGTAGTTGGTCTGGTGAGGCAGGGTGAGGTTCGGGTCGATGGCATTGATGCCACCCATCGCACCGGCGGCACCGGCGGTGGCATCGGCCAGGGTGTCGATGTTGAAGTTCTCGTAGACCAGGCTCTCCAGGACCGGTGCCAGGTTCATCTGCGAGTAGACGAGATTGCCCTCCGGCTTGTCGTAGAAGAGACCCACCCCGCCGCGCACGACAGTTGTCGGATTGATGGAGTACGAGAAGCTGAGGCGCGGCATGAACAGGTGCTGCGCCTCGTACAGGCCGCGGGGCGCGCCGTACGGAATCCGGTCGTAGTCGCCCCCCGTCAGCAGGCTGACGCGGCCCTGCTGATCCTGGGGAACGCCGTCACCGCCCATGACCAGCCCGTTGAAGCGGTTGCCGATGCCAGGCACCAGCAGACCGTTGGTGCGCAGTTGCACCGCCTGGCTCGGGTCGTATCGCGACGGGTCGAAGTTCACCAGATTGTTCTGCTGCGTGTATGTCGGCGTCGTGTACTCATACCGCAGGCCGACTTCAACGCTCAGGTTGTCGCGGATGCGCCACGTGTCGGACACGAACGCCTGGTACGTCGTGAACCGGAAGAAGCCCACCGGATCGGCCGAGGCCTCGCCGTACGTGCGGAAGTTCCCGAGCAGCATGTCGGCCACGGCATTGCCGCTGCTCCTGGGATTGCCTGAGGGGTTGAAGGCGAGTGAGCCGAAGTAGTTGCCCCGCCCGTTCTGATCCTTCCGGTTGCGCGAGATCGCCACGCCGCTACGCAGTGAATGGCGCCCGCGCACCCAGGTCAGCGTGTCCTGCACGGTGATGTCGGTGGTCGGCGACAGCAGCGCGAAGTCCGGACCGCGGATACTGGAGAAGCCCGTCACCGCGACGTTCGGAATACCGCCGGCGACAAACCCCGGCGTGTCGAACAGTTCCTGGAACGTGATGCCGTGCGTGTCCCGGAGCCACAGATCGCCAACCGGCCTGATGCGCTGACCGTTCCACGAGGCACCGATCTTCACTTCGTTGATCAGGTTCGTGCTCGCGACGTATGTGTGGCCGATCTGGTAGCTCGTCCCCGGGCGCGACCTGTCGGTCGGGACGGTCGGCAAGGTCGTCCCCGAGAATGTCCCCAGCGGGTCAATCAGGGTGTACTGGTCGTGAATGTATCGCCCGTAGAAGCGCTGCGTGCCCGTCGCCTGCCAATCCAGGCGGACGATGTCCTCCCGGTGCTTGAACGGGTTGAACTCCTGGAACGTCGCGTTGTTGACGGTGGGCGTGTCGGACCACTGCGCTGCACGGCCCTGCAGGGCGCGATAGATGTTGGCAAAGGCACGGCCGTTCGGCGAGATACGGTTCTGCGGGATCACGTTCCCGGGAAACGGCTGGCCGGTCGCCGCATCGCGCAGCACGCCATCGTCGGCCGTCCCGACGATACCGTCGGCACCGCGGAGACGGACGCTGAAATCACCGTTGAGTTCGGCCGACGTCGGCAGCGTGTGCCGCGACGGGTTGGTGAACCGATTGATCGTGCGGTACTGCTGGCCGACGAAGAAGAAGAGTCGATTGCGAACGATGGGGCCGCCGAGGGCACCTTCGAAATTGCGGAACTCGAGGGGCGCCTTGATGCGTGCCCCGTTGGCGTCTCGCGGCGCGAAGTAGTTGGCCTCGTCGAACGCCTCATCGCGGATGTCGAAGCGTGCGGTGCCGCGATATCTGTTGGTGCCGCTGCGCGTGACCACGTTGATCGCCGCGCCGCTGCTGCGTCCGAGTTCCGCCGAGAAGTTCGACGTCTGGATCTTGACCTGGTCGATGAAGGACAGACTGACGTTGTTCACCTGACCGCCGTTGGAACCAGAGTCGACGTTGGACGTGCCGTCGATTGTCAGGTTGTTCGTATTGGCGCGTGCGCCGTTGATCGACTGCCCGGTCGTGGCAAGGCTGGTCGCCAGTTCGAGCGGATCGAAGGTCGTCGCGACCGAACCCGGGATGAGCGAGGCCAGTTCCATGTAGTTGCGGCCGTTGAACGCCAGGTCCTTGATCTGCTGCGTGTCGATCGTGCGCGACACCTCACCGGAGGTCCTGTTGACAATCTCGCCGGCGACGGCCGTGACGTCGACCGACTCGCTCAACTCGCCCACGCCGAGCGCGAAGTCGGCGGTCAACCGGCCATCGGCCGTGAGGTCGAAACCGGTCTTCTGCTGGCGGCGGAATCCCTGCAATTCGGCAGTGATCGTGTAGATGCCGACCGGCAGGTTCGTCACCGTGAAGATGCCCTGCCCGTCGGTGACGCGCGCCACCGTGAGGCCGGTGTTCTCGTTGACGATCGTGACACTCGCTCCGGGGAGGACACCACCCTGCGAATCGGACACCATGCCATCGATGCGTCCCGTGATGCCCTGGCCCAGTGAGGGCTGGGCGGCAAGGCACGAGAGAAGGCCGACGACGACGACCGATCGAATGACCTGCTGGCTGCGCGACAACGCGTCGTGAAACATCATGGCTCCTCGAACAATCGCACCGGTCACGGGACGGGCAGCGGACGGGGCGGTGCATGTGTCCCCTCGCGTTCCCGCAGCACGCGCTCGGACTCGACGTGGCCGTCCATCTCGCGCAACCTCTGTGTCTTCAACATCACGTCGATCGGCGTGGCCGGCTCGTTGGATCGGAAGACGCCGCTGTCCTCGCGCCCGCCGTCGCCGACGCGCGGCGCTGCGCACCCCCAGCGGTAGCCCCGCGACGAGCATCACGCCCGCCATCGTCATCACAGGTGAACCCATGACACTACCCTCCCTGATGCGGATCGCCGCGGTGTTCACATGATGAACACCGCGGCACACCCGGCGGCGAGCGAGCTCTCAAGTTTTGACTAACAGTGGCAGGATACTGATCGACAATGCAGGGCGTGTCAATAGCGCAAGTGTTCCCATGATGAACACACTGCGTCAGCGTCTGAGATGAGCGTGTTCCCAACCTGCCAGCGGAACGGCGCCTTCATGGCCCCCGGTCTCCATCCGCTGCAGATGGAGCAGGCGGGGTTCAACCCGATCGTCGGCTCAATACGCGGCGAGTTTACGGATCGCGGTGAGGACGTCCGACGACTGCGGGAGGATCTCCTCCTCGAGGTCGGGACAGTACGCAATCGGCGTGTCCATGGCGGCCACGCGCAGCACCGGGGCGTCGAGGTGCTCGAAGTGATGCTCGGCGATCCGTGCGACGATCTCGCCGCCGAACCCGGCGGTCAGCGAATCCTCGTGCGCCACGATGATGCGATTGGTTTCGCGGACGGCGGTGCCGATGGTTTCCCAGTCGCACGGCGCGATCGTCCGCAGGTCGATCACGCGCACGCTGATGCCGTCCTTCTCGGCCTGCTGCGCCGCGAGCAGCGATCGCTGCACGAGCGCGCCCCACGTGATCACCGTCAGGTCCGTGCCGGGCCGACGTACCGCGGCCTTCCCGAACGGAATCGTGAAGTCGGCCCCCGGGTAGACGCCCTTGTTGTACGTCTGCCGATACAGGTGCTTGTGCTCGAGGAACAGCACGGGGTCGTCGCAGCGGATCGACGTGCGCAACAACCCCGCGGCGTCGACGGCGTTGCTCGGGAACACGACGTGGATGCCGGGGCAGTGCGCGAAGATGCTCTCGCCGGACTGGCTGTGATACAGCGACCCGCCGCGCAGATACCCCCCGATCGGCGTGCGGATCACGACGGGCGCCGAGAACGTGTTGTTCGATCTGTAGCGCAGCATCGTGAGCTCGTCGCGAATCTGCATCATCGCGGGCCAGATGTAGTCGAAGAACTGGATCTCGACCACCGGCTTGAGCCCGCGCGTGGCCATGCCCGTTGCGCGGCCGACGATGTTGGCTTCGGCGAGCGGTGAGTTGAACACGCGCTGACCGCCGAACTCGCGCTGCAGTCCGTGCGTGACCTTGAACACGCCGCCCTTGCCCGCGACCTCGGCGAGCGCACTCTCGCGGCTCGCGTCGGCGACGTCCTCGCCGAACACGATCATGCGCGGGTTGGCGTGCAACTCGTCGCGCAGCGTGCGATTGATCGCGGCCACCATCGTGTCGGGCTTGCCGTCGGTCGCGGGCTCCGAGTCCCACGACGAGGCCGTGACGTCGACATCCGGCGAGTAGACGTAGAGTCCGGCGGTGTCGCGCGCGGGGCGTTCGGCCTTCAGCGCGATGTCCGTCGCGGCATCGATTTCGGCATCCACCGACGCGTGGATCGCGTCGAGCTGCTCGCGCGTGACGAGGCCCTCGGCGAGCAGGAACTCCGCTGCGCGCGCGATCGGATCGCGCGCGGCTTCGTCGGCACGTTCCGCGGCCGTCTTGTACAGACGCTCATCGTCGGAGAGCGAGTGCGAGTACGGGCGCGTGACCTTCGCGTGGACGAACGCCGGGCCTTCGCCGCTCCTCGCGTACGCCACCGCCTCGTCCATCGCCGCGAGACTGGCCTGGATGTCGGTGCCGTCGACGCGGAAGACCTTCAGGTGCGGGAAGCTCTCGACGAGGCGGGAGATGTCGCCGCCAGGTGTCTGCACCTCGACCGGCACCGAAATCGCGTAACCGTTGTCTTCCACGACATACACGACGGGCAGTTGCGCGTTGCTCGCCGTGTTGAGCGATTCCCAGAACTCGCCCTCGCTCGTGGTGCCGTCGCCAACCGAGACGTACGTGACGGCGTCTGGCGCGGGTCGCGCGTGATCGGGGAGGCCGGGCAACTCGGTGAGCAGTCGCGTCGCCTCCGCGCAGCCGATGGCCTGGAGGCACTGCGAGCCAGTGGGACTCGATCCCGACACGATGTTCCAGCGCGTGTGTCCCCAGTGCGACGGCATCTGCCTGCCGCCCGACGCGGGGTCGTCCTTGGCGCCCACGCCCTGGAGGAGCATCTCGAGCGGCGTCACGCCGAGGGCGAGACAGAAGGCGCGGTCGCGATAGTAGGGATAGGCCCAGTCGACGCCCGGCCTGAGCGCGAGTCCCGCCGCCACGAGGATGGCTTCGTGCCCGGCGCCGCTCACCTGGAAGAAGATCTGGCTCTGGTTCTTGAGCTGGATCTCCTTGTCGTCGAGGCGACGCGACAAGACCATCAGGCGGTATGCCCGCAACAGCCGCTCGTCACGAGGCGGGAGCGTCGCGTGGACCGGGTGCGAGGGAGACGACTGCAGCGCCACGCCCCCCATTATGCGGCGGCCCCGGCGAGACGATTCGAGACGAACTCTGGCATAACGAACACCACTGATTCGATGACGGGGGATTATAGTCTCCGGCAACCGGCAACCGGCAACCGGCAACCGGCAACCGGCCCGACTTCGCCATCCGGGCCCGGCCCGCACAGGCTACGATTCCCTCCGTGGCTCTCTATCGCTGGGATGAGATCGCGCTCGAGAAGGTGACAGAGATGGTGTCGCGCAAGGTGGTGCGCGGCGAGCGCGAGATGCTGACGCAGGTCTACCTCAAGAAGGGCGCGCTCGTGCCGCTGCACGCGCACGACGAGGAGCAGATGACGTACGTGCTCCAGGGCGCGCTGCAATTCCTCGTCGGTGGTGAGGACATCCGCGTCGAAGAAGGGGAAGTCCTGCACATCCCCGCCGGCGTGGCCCACCAGGCCGTCGCGCTGGACGACACATTCGTTCTGGGGGCCTTCAGCATGACCGGCAACGGGCAACCGGCAATGGGCAACCGATAGTCGTCGCCATCAATGCTGACCGGTTGCCGATTGCCCGTTTGCACTGCTAGTGCACGTTCCATCCGCCACGGCCGCCGCGGTGGACGTCGAAGTTGCGGCGGGCGCGCTGGAGTCGCCACTTGGTGTAGCGGTACTTGATCTCGGTCATGAGGCCGCCACTGCCGCTGCCGCGCAGCATCAGCACGGCACCCGTCGCGAGCCCTCCGAGATGCGCGAGATGCGCGATGCCGCCGCCTGAAGACGTGACCGACATCAGCAGCGTGATGGCCCCGGTGATCAGCACGAAGATGCGCGCCGGCACGGGGAACAGGAAGTACATGTAGATCGGCCGGTTCGCGAAGATGATCCCGTAAGCCGCGAGCAGGCCGTAGATGGCGCCTGACGCACCTACGGTGGGCGTCACGTACATGAAGTCGGCGAACGAGAACGGCAGCAGCGACGCGACCATCGTCGTCGCCGCCGCGCCGAGCCCGCAGGCCATGTAGAACCGCACGAAGGCGCGCGTGCCCCAGATCTGCTCCAGCTCGGTGCCGAACATCCACAGCGCGAGCATGTTGAACACGAGGTGCGACAGCCCCGCGTGCAGGAACATGTACGAGAACGGCTGCCAGAGCCACAGCGACTCGATCACGGCCGCAGGCGTGAGCCCGCCGTACACGGTGATCATCGGCATCACGATCTGCACCAGGAACAGGACGCCGTTGGCGATGAGCAGCGCCTTGACGGCCGGCGTCACACGGCCCGGTCCGAACTGATACGAGATGCGCGAGTAGGATCGAGTCACCGAGTCAGTGTACTCAGGACTCAGCCCCAGGCATCGCGGCATTCCCGGCATTTCCCTGAACGTGGACCGTTCTCGGTGGTGCGGCGGGAAGGCGTGTGGCGAGGGCTGCGGCCCCGAGCGGGAGACCTGCAAGGAGGGTCAGCGTGAGCGGCAGTCCGATCGCGTCGGCCATCATGCCTGTCACCGGGACGAGCATGCCCCCCGTGCCCCACGCCACGCCCATCATCAGTGACGACACGGTGGCCGCGCTGTGCGGCGCGAGGGCCTGGCCGAAGCTCACGTTCACCGGCAGCGTCGACTGCAGGAACAGCCCGCCCACGGCGAGCAGCGTTGCGAACGTCCAGCCCGTGGTCTGCGGCGCGCCGAGCAGGAACGGCGTGGCCAGCACGAGCGACCACACGATGACCTGTCGCGGACCGAAGCGGTCGGCGAGCGTCCCGCCCCAGAACCCGCCGATGCTCGACATGAACAGGTAGAGCGCCATCGCCGTGCCCGCCTCGCCGACGCTCATGCCCTGGCTGGTGAGGAGTACCGGCACGAACGTCGCGAACGAGAGCGACACCACCGTGCGCAGCACCACGAGCGTGTACAGCAGGAACAGGGGACGGGCGTGCGGCCGCAACGTCCGCAGGCCGCCGCCGTGTGGCCGCGGAGGCGCGAGTGGCAGCGTGGGCACCGTGCGAGCGAAGAGCAGCGCGCACGTCACGCCCGGCAGCAGGAACCACGCCGTGGCGCTCAGGCCGAACCGCTCGGCGGCGTTGGCCACGAGCAATGGCGCGAGCGCGAAGCCGAGCGTACCTGTGGTCACGAACACGCTCATCGCGGTGCCCGGCCGCGCGTGGCCCGCCGTATGCGCCACCATCGCGCCCGGCGGATGGAACGCGGCGATGCCGAACCCGCCGAACACCAGCATGATCGCCAGCGTGGTCTGGTGGTGGACCAGCCCCAGCAGGCTCAGGGCGACGGCGCTGACGAGCGGACCCGCCATCAGCAACACGCGCGCGTAGCCGCGATCGGCCAGACGGCCGAACAGCAGCTGCGACAGCGACGCGGCGGCCTGATAGACCATCATCAGCGTGCCGGCCGCCTGCAGGCTCATGCCGAGCCGCGGCATCAACAGCGGCAACAGCGGCGCGTACATGTTGGAGTACGCGTCGACCATGAAGTGCGCCGACGACACGATGCCGAGCGGCCGTGCGTCGACACGACGGACCTGCGTCATCTCATTCACGGGCATCCTTCGGCGCGCGCCGCTTCATCAGTCGGCCCACGATCCTGCCGAACGCCTCGTCGAACTCGCGCACGCCGAACAGGCGTGCCGCCCCGGCGAGCACCACGAGCGCTGCGCCGATCGTGACGCCGACGCGGACGGCCTGTACGACGAACGCATCGCCCGTCAGCACGCGTGTGTCGAGCCACCCGTGCAGCGCCCATGCCGCACCGGCCATCACCAGGCTCGCCAGCGTGATCCTGACCAATGTCGAGAGGATGGCGCGCGCCCCGATCGATCCGAGACGCCGCCGCAACAGGATCAGCAGCAGACCGGCGTTCACCAGCGACGCGAGCGCCGTCGCCAGGCTCAGGCCCACGAATCCGAACCCGAGCACGCGGGCGAGCGTCACGCTGAGCAGCGCGTTGATCAGCACGGCCGCCACGCTCACTGCCACGGGCGTGCGGGTGTCGCGCAGCGCGTAGAAGGTCGGCGAGAGAACCTTCACGGCCGAATAGCCGATGAGACCCGGCGAATACCCCATGAGGGCCAGCGCCACGTTCTGCGTGTCGGACGGCTGGAACTGGCCGCGTTCGAAGATCAGCCTGACGATCGGCACGCCCAGGACCACGAGGCCGACGGTCGCCGGTACCGTCAGCGCCAGCATGAGTCGCAGGGCGTGAGCCAGCGTGGCGCGCAGCGCGTCCATGTCCTCGCGCGCGGCGTGCTGCGAGAGCAGCGCCAGGGATGCGCCCGCGATCGCCACGCCGAAGATGCCGATGGGGAGGTACATGATTCTGAACGCGTAGTTCAGCCACGACACCGATCCGGCCACCTCGCTTGTCGCCAGAACGGTGCCCACGTAGACGTTGAACTGCGTGGCGGCAACGCCGAGCGTGCCTGGCCCCATCAGCAGGAGGATCTCGCGCAGGCCGGGATCGTTGGGCGCGAAGTCGAAGCGATACCTGAAGCCTTCGCGCCGCAGTTGCGGCCACTGGAGCGCGATCTGTCCGAGCCCGCCAAGGAGCACGGCGAATGCCAGCGCCGTCACCGGCTCCATCCCGAACGCCGGCATCAGTGGCACGAGCAGGAGGATGGCCGCAATCGACGCGACGTTGAACATCGCGGGCGCGAGCGCCGGCATGAAGAACCGGCCGAGCGCGTTCAGCATGCCCATCGCCGCCACCGCCGCCGCCACGAGCGGCAGGAACGGGAACATGAGCCGTGTGAGCTGCACCGTCAGTTCGAGCTTGCCAGGCACGCTCGCGAAGCCTCCGGCAAACGCGCGCGTCATGGGCTCGGCGCACACCATGCCGACACCGGCGATTACCGACGTGACCACGAGCAACGCGGTGATGGCCCGTCGTCCGAGCGTCCAGGCGGCCTCGCGGCCATCGCGCGCGAGCGTCCGGCTGAAGGTGGGGACGAAGGCGGCCGTCATGGCGCCCTCGGCGAAGAGATCGCGGACCAGGTTCGGGAGGCGGAACGCCGCGTTGAAGGCGTCCATCTGATGACTCGCGCCGAACGCGTGCGCCAGGACCTGCTCGCGCACGAGTCCCAGGATCCGGCTCGCCATCGTCGCGCTGCCGATGAGTCCTGCAGCACGAGTCAGCGAGGCGCCGCGCGGCGATGTCACCACGTCATCATCGCACGCAGCCGTTGACGCGGCTGGGGTTTGGGACCTACAAGGGGATGATGCGCAGTCGCCGTGGCAGCTTCATCGTCCTCCTCGCGTCGGGTGTCCTGTGGCTGCCCGCCTCGACCGGCTACGCGCATCGCGCGCCTGACGCGCAGGCCCGCCAGGCGCCTGCCGGCGGTGACATCGCGACGCTGCGCGCCAACGGCGAGGCGGCGATGGACGCCTCGCGGTTCGAAGACGCGGAAGCGATCTTCGAGAAGCTCGTGGGCCTCACGCCCGCCGATCCGATCGCGCGCCTGCAACTCGGAATGGCGCGGACGATGAGCGGGCGTGCGGCCGAGGCAATTGCCCCATTGCGTGAGGCCCTGCGTCTGCGCCCGGACCTCCTGCCCGCGAAGCTGTTCCTCGGCATCGCCTACATGGAAGTGAACAGGCCGAAGGACGCCGTGGCTCCGCTGCGGCAGGTGGTGCAGGCCGACGGCAGCAACGTCAACGCACGTCAGGCGCTGGCCGAAGCGCTGCTCGCGCTGGAGCAGTTCGGCGAGGCGAGCGTGCAACTCGAGGCCGTGACGAAGGCGCAGCCGGCGCTGCCGCAGGTATGGGCGGCGCTCGGACGCACCTACGAAGGGATCTCGCGCGCCGCGTTCGCACGCCTCCAGGAGATCGATCCCGACTCGCCGTACGTATGGCTGCTCGTCGCCGACGTGATGGTGGTGGAAGAGAAGCACGCGCAGGCCTTCGATCTGATCAGGAAGGCGCAGGAGGCGCTGCCGACGCTGCCGGGCGTCCATCGCCAACTCGCGACCGTGTATGCCGCGAGCGGTCATGCGGACTGGGCGGCCGTGGAACAGCAGCGCGCCGACGCCGAGAAGCCCGCGTGCGCGACGGTGCCGGTGGCCTGCGCGTATCTCGCTGGCAAGTACCGCGACGTGATCACGCGCACGGCGACGGCAACACAGGCCACGGCGCTCTACTGGCGTGCGCGTGCGGCCAACGACCTGGCCATCGGCGCGTTCGGCACGTTGGAGCAACTGCCTCCCTCCGTCGATCGCTTCGTCGTGCGGGCCGGCATCGCGCGCGATCAGGGCCAGCCACTGGAAGCCGCGGCGCAGTTGCGCGAGGCGTTGAAGCTCGCACCCGGCGATCCGGGGCTCGAACGCGATCTGGCAGGCGCGCTGTACGCGTCGGGCGACGTCGAGCAGGCGCTGCCGCTGCTCGAGAAGCTCCTGGCGTCGAACCCGAACGCCCCAGATCTGCTGATCGCCGTTGGCGACGGCCTGCTGCGGGGGACGCAGGTGGAGCGGGCCGTCACGCTGTTGAAGAAGGCGGTGAGCCTCGATCCGTCGCAGACGGCCGCGCAGGGGCTGCTCGGGCGCGCGCTGCTCCAGGCGGGCGACGCCGCGGGGTCCATCCCGCACCTCGAAGCGGCATTGGCCGCGGACCAGGACGGCAGCGTCCACTACCAGCTCGCGCAGGCGGTGCAGCGTACGGGCAACGCGGAGCGTGCGAAGGTCCTGCTGGCCGAGTATCAGAAGCGCGCGGAGGCCGCCGCACCGCCAGAGCCCGTCTCGCCCGCCAGCGCCCCGACGATCACGCCTCCGGTTCCGTGACCGTCACCACCGTGTCGACGCCTGGCGCGTCGACCACCTGCGTCCGGCCCGACGGCCATCGCACTTCGATCCGCGGCGCTGTCGTCGACGTCCCGAGGCCGATGTGGGTGCCCTGCAGCAAGGACGACGCGTAGCCGACGGCCGATGAGACGGGGAACGTCTGGCCGCCAACGGTGACTGTGGCGCCAAGGCCATCCCTGTTGGACGTGCCTCCGCGCAGCTGCACGCGAATCCAGTGGCCGGCCGGCCCGGCGTTCTTCCAGATCTCCACGGGGCCGCCGAGGCTCGTCGTGACCCAGTCGAGCCGACCGTCGCCGTCGAGATCCACGGCCACGAGACCGCGATGCGCCGAGATCGCGCGCGCCACCCCCGCGCCGGCCTTCGCCGTCACGTCCTCGAACGTCGCCCCGCGATTCATGAGGACCTGGTTGGCCTCGTGATACGGCGACGCCTCGAACCTGTCGATGAGGTCGTTCACGTGCGAGTTGGCGATGAGGATGTCGGGTCGACCGTCGTTGTCGACGTCGGCGGCGACGACGCCCCAACCGCTGTGGTTGCTGCTCGCCGCCGTGAGCAGGGCCTTGTGCGTGCCGTCGTGGAAGGTGAGCGTGCCGTCGTTGACAAAGAGCGGGAACGTCTCGCCCCTGAGGGCGGTGACGAGGATGTCGGGACGCCCGTCTGCCGTGAAGTCCCGCGCCGCAACGCCCATGCTCGACACGGGCCTGCCGAAGCCAGGGAGCGCGACGCCCGCGAGCAGGGCGGTTTCCTCGAAGCGCGTGCCGTCCACGTTGCGGAACAGGAAGTTCGGCACGGCGTCGTTGGAGACGAACAGGTCGGGCCTGCCGTCCCCGTCGAAGTCGGCCACGCCCACGCTCATGCCCTTGCCGACGTGCGCGCCGACGCCGCTGGCCTTCGAGATGTCCTCGAACGTGCCGTCACGCTTGTTCCGGTACAACTGGTTCGGCAGGCCGTTGTAGTACTTCGGATGGCAGTACACGCGCAGGCCGCGCACGCGGTCGCCGCAGAAGCGATCGGCCTTCTCGTGCCAGTCGAGGTAGTTGACGAGGAAGAGGTCGAGCCATCCGTCGGCGTCGACGTCCACCCACGCGGCGGCGACCGACCACGCCGACGGGCCGATACCCGCCGCGCCCGTCACGTCCTCGAACGTGCCCTTGCCGGTGTTGCGATACAGCGTGGGCGCCCCAACGCCCGGCACCAGGAGGTCGGGGTGCCCGTCGTTGTCGTAGTCGGCCACGGCCGCACCCATCGCGAATCCGCGTCCCTGGAGCCCAGCCGCCTCCGTCACGTCCTCGAACCGGAAGTCGCCGAGGTTGCGGTAGAGCCGGTTGTGGAACGTGGGCGAGGCCTTGGCGAGTGCGTGCGTCGCGTTGCCGTTGGCGAAGAACAGGTCCACCTTGCCGTCGCCGTCGTAGTCGAATGCCGCGAACCCGCCGGGCATCGTCTCGATGAGGCGCTTGTCGGGCGTGGGCGCGTTGGCGAGGACGAAGCCGACACCACTCGACGGCTGAACGTTCTCGAACTGCGGGATCGGAGCCTGCATGCTCGCCGCGGTGGCAGCAGCCACGACCAGGACGGCACAGGCGGAGATGCGGGAGCGCGCTGACAAAAGGACGGCCTCGTTGAGGGACGAGGCCGTCAAAGGAGGATGGATGAGAGGCTCCTTGCAGAACCTCGTTCCTATATGACGTTCCCCGGCCAGGAAAGTTTACGCGCGAGTGCGATCAGGCGTCGGAATGATGGAAGACGGCCTCAGGCGGAGCCGAGACGCGCACGGACCTGCTCGTTCACGGCCTTGCCGTCGACGACCTGACCCGCCAGCCTCGGCATGAGCACCTTCATCACCTTGCCCATGTCCTTCGGTCCCGTGGCACCGCTCTCGGCCACGGCTTCGTTGATGAGGGCCGACAGCGCCTCCGGATCGAGGGCCGCGGGCAGGTAGTGCTCGAGGATTGCCGCCTCGCGCTGCTCCTTGTCGGCCAGGGCCTGTCGCCCCGCTGCCGTGAACTGCGCAACGCTGTCCTTGCGCTGCTTGACGAGCGAGGTCACCACCTGGAGCGCTTCCTTGTCGTCGAGCTCACGCATGAGTTCGACGCGCTTGTTGGTGAGCGCCGTCTTGAGCATCCGTAGCGCGTCGAGCGTCTCCTGATCCCGCGCCCGCAGTGCCACGCCCAGGTCCGTATTGACCCGCGCCGCCAGCGATTGTCCGGTCATGAGAGCAGTGTACGGCAGGCGTAGGGCCCCCGTGTCGACGGCCGCTACGGACGTGGTGGTGTCGGCGAATACGGGTTGATGTACTTCGCGCGGTCGGGTTCGAGCGTCGACGGGGTCGTGGACGAGCCCGGCTGCTGGCCGGCGGGAAGGCCGTACGGGTTGATCGCCGCCGGATTGTTCGCGCTGGCGGGATCCGGCGGCGGTGGCGCCGGGGCGAAACCCGGGCGGGCGCTGGTCTGCGACAGGTTGCCCAACGGCGACGTCGACGGCTGGTTCACCTGCTGCTGTTGCTGCTGCGCCGCCGCTGTGTCGGCGGCCTCGGCCGCCTGTCGCGCGGCGAAGTACCGCTGCGGGTTGGCGTAGTCGAAGTCGGTGGACGATGCAGGCTGTTCGGGGGCGGGCATGGGCGCCGGCCCCTCGTCGACCGGCGCGGCGGCCATCTGGCCGAAGTCCGCGTCGGTCTGGGGCGGCATCTGCGCGGCCGGCGGGATGGGATTCATCGTACGGGCGTTGGTGCCTGTGCCCGCGCGGGCCGCGACGGCCGCACCTGGCGACGTCGGCATCACGATGACGCGGTCGAACCGCGACATGCCCGCCATCGCCTGCGCGCGCGGCGCCGCGATGTAGCCGGCCGCTCCACGCAGGATGATGTCGAGCGCTTCGCGCTCCGGCACGTTCTCGAGGCGCAGCGTGAGCGGCGTGCCGGGAACGCGCTCCCCGTCGACGACCTTCACCTGCCCCTGGCGCGCCCACTCGGCGAGGATGGCCGATGGCGTGGCGTTCTGCGTGACGAGCGTCACGCGGCCATCATGCAGGCTCAACGACACTGTCTGCGCGCCGGCGGGCACGACGCCCGCCAGCGCCAGCGCGACCCCCAACAGGATGTGCCGGCACATGAGGATCGAGTATAGACCTGTGATGCACCGGGCGCCAGGCACCGGGCAGCGCGCACCGGGCGCTATTCCGTGAAGGTACGCGCGGCCTCGGCCACGAGATTGATATCGGCCGCGGTCAGCAACGGGTGCAGCGGCAGCGACACGACCTCGGCCGCGGCTCGCTCGGCCTCTGGGCACGGCGCGGGTGACTGATCGGCGAAGGCGGGCTGTCGCGTGAGCGCGTGCGGGTAGTGGACGAGCGTCTGGATCCCTCTGGCCGTCATGTGCGACTGGAACGCGGCCCGGTTGTCCACGCGGACAGGGAACAGGTGGTAGACGTGCCCGGTGTCGAACTCCCGCGGCACGCGGACGGGCGCGTCCCGCAGGAGCGTCCGGTAGCGCACCGCGAGCGTCCGGCGCTGTGCCGTCCACGCTGGCAGCCGCTGCAGACGTTCACGCAGCACGGCGGCCTGCATCTCGTCGAGCCGTGAGTTCACGCCGAACGACTCGTGCTGGTAGGTGACGCGCTGTCCGCCATTGCGCAGGCGCCGCAGCCTGTCGGCAATCGCCGCGTCGTTGGTCACCACGGCTCCGCCATCGCCCAGCGCACCGAGATTCTTCGTCGGATAGAAGCTGAACGCCGCCCCTGCGCCGAACGTGCCGACGGGACGGCCCTCGTGCGTGCAGAGATGCGCCTGCGCCGCGTCTTCGACGATCGCCAGGCCGTGTCGCTCGGCGATGGCGCACAGCGCCGTCATGTCGGCCGACTGCCCGTACAGGTGCACGGGCATGATCGCCGCCGTTCGCGGCGTGATCGCGGCTTCGACGGCCCGCGGGTCGATCGTGTGGCGCTGCGGATCGATGTCGGCGAACACGGGACGCGCGCCGGCCATCATCACGGCGAGGCCCGTATACGCCGCCGAGAGCGGCGCGGTGATCACTTCGTCGCCGGCGCCGATCCCCATGGCGCGCAGCAGCAGGGCGATGGCATCGGTGCCTGTGTTGACGCCCACCGAGTGCGTCGTGCCGCAGGCCGCCGCGAACTCCGCCTCGAAGGCCTCGAGTTCCGGTCCGAGGATGAACCACCCGCGATCGATCACGCGGGCGATCGCCGCTCTGATCGCCGCATCATCGTCGCCGGGCTTCAGCGACAGGAAGGGTACGCGGATATCGGTGTGCATCAGAGGTACTTGGCGAGGTGTTCGCGGTAGAACGCGATCGTGCGCGTGAGGCCTTCGCGGAGCGGCACCGTTGGCGCCCATCCCGTCGTTGCCGTGAAGCGCGAGGAGTCCGCGTAGAAGCTGCCGATGTCGATGGCCTTCTTCTCGGCGGGCCAGTCCACGAAGCGGCGGCGGCCGGAGCCCGCGACGTCGATCATCAGTTCCACGAGGTCGCGGTGCGTGATGGGCTCAGACCCACCGACGTTGAACACGCCTCCATTGACCGCATCCGTTGCGCCCGCGCGCAGGAACGCATCGCACGCGTCGTCGACGAACGCGAAGTCGCGCATCTGCATGCCGTCGCCGAAGATCTCGATCTCCTGATCCTCGACGATCCTGCGGATGAACCAGCCGACGAAACCCTGGCGGTTGTGCTTGATGAGCTGACGTGGGCCGTAGATGTTGGTCAGGCGCAGCGAGCACGCCCGTACGCCGAAGACGTTGTTGTAGACCAGGTGATACTGCTCGCCGGCGGCCTTGTTGATCCCGTTGATGTCGGTCGGCCGCACGAGATGCCGTTCGTCGACGGGCAGGTAATCGGGCTTGCCGTAGATCTGTCGCGTGCCGGCAAACACCACCTTGGCGCCGGGATTGTTGCGGCGGCACGCCTCGAGCACCGTCATCTGACTGCGGCAGTTGATCTCGAGATCCGTGTACGGATCCCGCATGCTGTCGATGTGGCTCACCTGGCCAGCCAGGTTGAAGATCACCTCGCGTCCCTGCACGAGGCAGTTCATCGTGGTCTGCTGGCGGATGTCGGCGATGTTGACGCGGACGCGATCCTCGATGCCCCTGATGTTCTCGAGCGCTCCGCCGTATTCAGGGATGAGCGAATCCACGAGCAGCACGTCGGCGCCGGCGTCCACGAGCTGGCGCGCCAGATTGCTGCCGATGAACCCGAGCCCGCCCGTGATCATCACGGGGCGCCCGGCAAAGAACGCACGGTGGTCGGTCATCCCTTCGCCTGTGTCGCCTGCGGCTTGCGTATCACGAGCTCGTACCAGAGCTGCAGCACGTCGATGCCCGTGCGGAAGATGCGGGGGAAGTTGAAGAACTGAGACTTGCCATACGCGCGGTGGAAATGATGGACGGGGACTTCCGCGATGCGGAAGCCGGCGTCGGTGATCTTCTTCATCATCTCCAGGCAGATCACGCCGCTGTCCTTGGTGAGCGTGACCTTGTCGAAGACGGACCGGCGCATCAGCCGGAAATCGCAATCCACGTCGCGCACGCGAAGACCGAACAGCAGCTTCACGGTGTGGTGGTACAGCCGTCCGATCACGATGCGGTGCAGCGGATCCGATCGCGAGATCTTGTAGCCGTTCACCAGATCCACGTCGGGCCCGAGCCGCTGCCACAGGAGCGCCACCTCCGACGGGTCGTACTGTGCATCGCCGTCCGTGTAGAACACGTACTCCTTGGTGGCCGCCGCGAATCCGCTGCGCAGCGCGCCGCCGTACCCGCGGTTCTTCACGTGGTGGACGATGCGGACCTGCGGATACATGCGGGCCAGTTCGTCGAGGATCTGCGGCGTGTTGTCGCGGCTGCCATCGTTGACGACGATGACTTCGTGATCGGGCGTCAGCGCACGCGCCGCCAGCAACGCCGACACCACCATGCTGGCGATGGTGCCGCTGTCGTTGTAGGCCGGGAAGAACAGACTCAGTCCGGCAGGCGTGCTGGCAGGCGTTTCAGGCATACGCGAACAGAAGACCTTAGCACACCTCAGCCGCGCCGGCCGCGCCACGACGGATGTCGCGCCACGAGCCGCCACGGCACGAAGATCGACTCGAGAATCACGCCCCGCGACATCTTCGATTGCCCCTCGCGCCGCTCGACGTAGATGATCGGCACTTCGCCGATCCGGCATCCCGCCCCCATCGCCTCGAAGAGCATCTCGACGAGGAACGCGTACCCATCGGACACGAACCGCCGCAACGGCAGGCGCGCGAGCGCGTCGCGGCGCCAGCAGCGATACCCGCTCGTGCAGTCGCGCGCCGGCAGACCCGTGATCGCACGCACGTACCTGTTGGCGAACGTACTCAGGATCAACCGGCTCAGCGGCCAGTTCACCACGCTCACGCCGTGCAGATAGCGAGACCCCACCACGAGATCGAGGCCGCCCTCCGTCACGCCGCGCACGAGATCGGGCAGGTACTGCGGGTCGTGCGAGAAGTCGGCGTCCATCTGGCAGACGATGTCGACGTCCATGGTGACGGCCCGCGACAGGGCGTCCACGTACGAGCGGCCGAGGCCTCGCTTGCCCGCGCGGTGCATCACGTGGACGCGCCCCGGATGGGCCTGCACCAGGGCGTCGGCCACCGCGCCCGTGCCATCAGGCGACGCATCGTCCACCACGAGCAACGAGAATTCCGGCCCGCGCGCGAGCACCTGCTCGACGAGCACCGGAAGGTTGTCGCGCTCGTTGTAGGTCGGCGTGACGACCAGGACGCGCGGCGGCGACGTCACTGGCGGCCCTCGAAGCGCAGGGCCGAGATCTGCTCGGACACCAGACCCACGAGGAAGACCAGCACCGACAGCATCAGCAGCAGTACCGAGCCGTTCGCGATCCGTCCCGACGTCGCGACCGTCCACGCGCCGTAGCAGACACCGAGCAGGCACGAGCCGGCGCTCACGGGCAGGAAGATCTTCATCGGGCTGAAGATCGTGACGATCTTCAGGATGATCAGCAGGAACTTGGTGCCGTCGCGCGCGAGACGGATTTTCGAGACGCCCGTCCGCTGGCGCGCCTCGATCGGCAGGAACTCGACGCTGTAGCCCGCCTTGATGAAGGCGAGCGTGGTCGTCGTGGGTGTCGAGAACCCGTTCGGGATGAGGTGCAGGAACTCGCGGAGCACCGACCGCCGCGCCCCCCTGAGCCCCGACGTGAGATCGGGGATCTCGCGCCCCGTCATGTACGTCGCGAACGCGTTCAGCAGTCCGTTGCCGAACCGCCGCATGCCCGTCGCCTGCGTGTGGCCGGCCCGAGCGCCCACCACGAGGTCGTACTCGCCGAGCTGCGCCACGAGACGGCAGGCGTCCTCGGGCTTGTGCTGGCCATCGCCGTCGATCACCAGCACGAACTCGCCCGTTGCCGCGCGGATACCTGTCTTGACCGCCGCACCGTTGCCCTTGTTGTAGGGATGCCGCAGCACGCGTCCGCCGGCCGCCGTGGCCGCCGCCGCCGTCTCATCGGTCGACCCATCGTCGATGAGCAGGATCTCGTGCCACGGCGCGGCGTCGCGCAGAGCGCGAATCACGTCGCCCACGACGGCGCCCTCGTCGTACGCGGGGATCAGGATGGAGACGGTTTCGGGAGCAGCCACGAATGTGAGGTGACGAGCGGGTTCCTCGCGTCACGCCAGCCCGGCGGTGAGCGCGGCAACGACTCCATCCCAGGAAATCGCGCGGGTGCTATCGTACCCCGCCTCTCCGAGGGCCACAGCGCGCGCCTCGTACGCGGCGAGGTCGGCCAGACATGCCCCCAGCGCCTCGGCGTCCGGCTCGGCGACAAGGCCGTTCACGCCGTGGACGACGAACTCCAGCACGCCGCCGCTGTCGGTAGCGGTGATCACAGGTTTACGGGATTGGAACGCTTCGAGCGTCACGTACCCGTAGTCCTCGTCGAACGGGGCGAAAATCACGCCCCGCGCGCCGGCGTACAGGTCGATGAGCGTCGGTTCGTCGACGGCGCCGAGCAGGACCACGCGGTCTCCGAGACCCAGGTCCTCGATCCGCTGCTCCAGGCCGTGCCTGAACGTGCCTTCCCCGGCCACCAGCAATCGCGTCGGCGGCGGGACGTGCGCCATCGCGGCGATCGCGAGCTCGACGCGCTTGACCGTTTCCAGCCGGCCCACCGAGAGGAAGTAGTCGCCGTACGGACCGGGCCGGAGCTTCGGCGCAAGGGGTGACGGGTGATACAGCGGCGTCGAGGCGACGTCGTTGAAGCGCGTCAACCTGTCGGAGGTCGTCTGCGAAATCGTGTAGACGGCGGCGCATTCACCGAGCATCTCGCGGTCCAGCGCGCGCAGGCGCTCGCGAACCTCGGTGTCTTCCTCCCTGTGGTCGAAATCGGCGTACTCGGTGCCGCACAGGTCGTAGGCGGCCCGGTACTGGTGCATCAGCCACGTGACCTTGTGGGGATGCCGCACGCAGTAGGCGGGGAACTTGGTGGGAATCACCAGGTCGATGGCCCGTCCGCAGCTCTCGGACAGGTCGAGGAGCCGCCACGCGGCGGCGTGGGCCATCAGCTCGCGCTTCGGATACCACTTGAACGGAACGCTGACCCGCTCGACGAGGCACCCGTGGCGTTCCAGCTGGTGAACCAGCTCGCGCACCAGCGCCTCGGCACCCCCCCGGACGAAGGGCACCTGCGCTTCGCAGACGACAACCGTCAGGGCCAAGCGGCCGCATGCTAGCACGCCAGCCACCTGGCGAAGCTTGAGCGAAGTTGACACGTGTTGATGGTGTGCCTATTCTCGCCGTGGACCAAAGTGGACCAAAGTGGAGATCTCTGGTGCTCCGCGGACGCATCCCGGCAAAGATTGACGACAAGGGGCGCCTGAAGGTGCCCAGCGCCTTTCGGGCGCATATCGAAGCGGAATACGGGCCGGCGCTGTTCCTGACCAGCCTGTCTCCCACCGGGGAGTTCGTGCGTCTGTACCCCCTCGCGGTCTGGGAACGCATCGAGCAGAAGCTCGCGACCCTCCCGCAGCTCAGCCAGGCCCGGAAGGCGTTCGAGATGACCACGTCCTACTGGGGGCACATGGCCGAGTTCGATACCCAGGGACGGGTCGTCATCCCTCCCGCCCTTCGCGACGCGGCCGCCGCGCTGGCCGACGTCGACGTGCTCGGTCTGCAGACCTCCATCGAAGTCTGGAACGCCGACAGGCTCCGCGCCAAGGTCGAATCGCACGGACTGAACGACACATTCCTCGACGAGTTGGCCGCTCTCGGCATCTGAGATCCCCATGCACGAACCAGTACTCGTCGCGGAGGTCATCAGCCACCTGGCACCCGCTCGGGGCGGGCTGTTCGTCGACTGCACGCTCGGCGCGGGCGGGCACACCCGGGCTCTGCTCGACGCCGGCGCGTCCCGCGTGCTCGCGTTCGATCGCGACAGCAGCGCGCTCGCGCTCGCCTCCGCGTCGCTCGACGCGTACCGCGCTCGCGTGGACATGGTGCACGCCGACTACAGGACGCTCGGCGACGTCCTGGATGCCCGGGCCATCAGCCTCGTCGACGGCGGCGTCCTGGCCGATCTCGGCGTGTCCTCCATGCAACTTGACGATGCGGCGCGCGGGTTCAGTTTTCGCGCAGACGCCCCGCTCGACATGCGGATGGATCGCGACAGTGGTCTGCCGGCGTCGGCGATGCTGCAGGAAGTCGACGAGACGGTCCTGGCCGACGTGATCTACCGCTACGGCGAGGAGCGCTTCTCACGCCGCATCGCGCGCGCCATCGTCGGTGCCCGCCAGACGGGCGCCATCGAAACCACGGGCCAGCTGGCGTCGATCGTGCGTCGCGCCGTGCCGTCCCGCGGCTGGCAGCGCATCGACCCTGCGACGCGTACGTTCCAGGCGATTCGCATCTGGGTCAACCGCGAGCTCGACGATCTCGATGCGTTCATCAGGCTCGCCGTGAGCCGCCTGTGTGCCGGCGCCCGCCTGGCAATCATCGCCTTCCACTCGCTCGAAGACCGCATTGTCAAGCACACGTTCCGTGCGCTGGCCCAGGGCCCCGAGCCGCTGATCGCGCTGCTCACGCGCCGTCCCGTCGAAGCCGGCGACGAGGAAGTCGCGCGCAACCCGCGCGCCCGCAGCGCCAAGCTGCGCGTGGCCGAGAGGCTGGCCTGACATGGACCGCGAATACGTCCTGCGCAAGCCGGTCCAGAACCGTCCCATCGTGCGCGAAGTGGATCACGCGCGGCAGCGCGACCTCGTGCGTACGACGGTCGGCGGCGCCTGCGTGCTCGCGACGGTGCTCTTCACCGCGTGGATGCACCTCGACGGGCGCCGGCTCGCGAAGGAGGCGGTCGATCTCGCCACGGCGCGCAGCCGGCACATGGAAGTGCGTCGTCATCTCGAGCTCGAGCTGCAGTCGCTCGAAAGTCTTGCGCGCGTGCAGGCGATCGCGACGCGCCAGCTGCACATGAAGGCGCCGACGCGGGAGACGTCTGCCGTGATCGAGCGCGTCACCGTGACACCGTCGCCGTCGCGTTCCGTGGTGGCGGCCCGGTGACGCGATCGTCGAGGAACGCGCCGGACCTTCTGAGCGGGCTCGATTCGAGCGCTGCCGCGCACAACAACGCGCGCGTGGTGCGCGACGCGCAGCGTGCGGACCCCGTCGGGGAGCCGGTGGAAGTCGCCGGCGACTGGCACGCCGTCGTCAGGCCTCGCCTCGCGTTCCTGGGCGTGCTGCTGATGCTCTGGTCGGCGGGCATCGTCGCGCGCCTCGTGTACCTGCAGGTGTACCAGTACGACTCGCTCGTCGCGCGCGCGGAGCGGCAGCAGAGCCAGACCATCGACCTCAACCCGCAGCGTGGCCGCATCCTGGATCGGCACGGGCGCGTGCTGGCCTACAGCGTCGACGGCGACGTCATCTATGCGGTCCCGAGCGACGTCACGGATCCCGCCGGGCTCGCCACGCGACTCTGTGACGCGCTCGAGAACTGCGACGCGGTCGAGCGTCAGGAACTCGCGCAGCGTCTGGACAGCCGGCGCGACACGGCCATCGTGCTGAGCACGCTCTCGGCGGAAGAAGCCGATGGCATCGCGGCGCTCGGCGTCGACGGTTTTGTCGTCGATCGCGGCAGGGGCGGGCGCACGGGAACGCTCAAGGTGCTCACGCGCGGGATCACCGACCCCGCGGCGCTCGCCACGCGGGTGTGCGCCAGGCTCACGCGCTGCAGCGAGGACATCGAGGAGACGATCCAGAAGCGCCTGCAGGGCAAGAAGGACTTCGTCTACATCCGCAAGCGCGCGACGCCATCGGAGGCGCAGCGCGTGGCGTCCCAGAACCTGCCCGGCATCGGCTTCATGAAGGAGAGCCGGCGCTACTACCCGAATCGCGATCTCGCCTCGTCGTTGATCGGGTTCGTCGATGCGCGCAACACCGGCGTCGGCGGGCTCGAGCTCACGCACGACAAGGCCGTGAGCGGCACGGGCGGCACGTTGATCGTCCAGCACGACGCGCAGCGCCGCGTGCTCGCCACGAGCCTGCGCGAGAAGCCGACGGCGGGCGTCTCGCTCGAGCTCACGATCGACTCCGGCCTCCAGTACATCGCCGAGCGCGAGCTGCGCGCGGCGGTCGACGAACACGGCGCGGTGGGCGGCACAGTCGTGATGATGGATCCGCACACGGGCGAGATCCTCGCGCTCGTGAGCGAGCCGCACTTCAACCCGAACGATTCGAGCCACGTCGATCGCCAGTCGCGCGTGAACCGCGCCGTCGAATCGATCTACGAGCCCGGGTCCACCTTCAAGACGTTCACTGCCGCTGCCGCACTCGAAGAGGGCGTCATCGGTCCTGGCGACATCGTCGACGCGACGATGCCATGCCGGTTCGGATCGGCCAAGCCGATCACCGACGTGAAGCAGGTTGGCGTGACGTCGTTCGAGACGGTGTTCGCCAAATCGAGCAACTGTGGCACGGCCCGCGTGGCCGTCGGCCGCCTTGGCACCGAGCGGCTGATGCGGTACGTGCAGCGGTTCGGCTTCGGCGTGCGTGCCACGCGCGATTTCCCGGCCGAGAGCAGCGGCATCGTGATGCCCGTGGCGCGGATCAGGGAACACGATCTGGCTCGCGTGGCCATCGGCTATTCCGTGGCCGTGACGCCGTTGCAGATGGCGGCGGCGATGAGCGCGGTGGCCAACGGTGGCGAGTTGCTGAAACCGCGCATCGTGCGCGCCAGGATCGCGGGTGCCACGCGGACGGAAACGACGCGTGACGTCGTGCGGCGCGCCATCTCGGCGGAGACCGCGGCTCGGCTCACCACGATGATGGAGTCCGTCGTCGAGGTGGGTACGGCCAGGTCGGCACGCGTCGACGGTTACTCGCTCGCCGCCAAGACGGGCACCGCGCGCAAGCTGAATCCGAACGGGCGCGGGTACGTGATGGAGTACATGGCGTCGACGGCGGGGTTCTTCCCTTCGCGCAATCCCGCGGTGGCGATGATCGTCGTGGTCGACAGCCCGAAGAAGAAGGGCTACTACGGCGGCGCCGTGGCCGCGCCCGTGTTCCAGCGCATCGCCGACGCCGCGCTGCGGCACCTCGCGATCGCGCCGAACGTGAAGCGGCAGCCGCCGATCGTGGTGGCCCGCGGGCCCGACGGACCGACGCTCGCCCCCGCCAGCACCGTGCGCGTCGCGGAAGCCACGGTGACGTCCGCCGCGCCGCACACGATCCCCGACCTCGCCGGCACGAGTGCCCGTGAAGCGGTGCGCACGCTGATCGATCTCGGGTGGGAACCGCGGCTGCGCGGGGCCGGGTCGTTCGTGACGCGGCAGAGCGTGCCGGCAGGCACGCCTGCCGGCCACGGCGGCGTGTGCCTGCTCGATCTCGCCCCATTTCCTGCCGACCCGGATCCGATCGAACGGAGCGAGCGACGCTGATGACCGCGCATGCGCTCGACGATCTCGTGGCCGCCACAGCGCGGCTGACGCCGTTGCAGGTGCCCGAGCTCGGACCCGCCGCGGCGCGGCCCGTGACGGCCGTGGCGTACGACTCGCGCGCCGTCACGCCCGGTGCCGTGTTCGTGGCGCTTCGCGGCGCGCACCGCGACGGCACCGAGTACGTCGAGCAGGCCGTGAAGAACGGCGCGATCGCGATCGTCGCCGACCGCGCCGTCGCCGGCGCCGGCGTGCCGTGCATCGTGGCCGACAACGGCCGCGTGGCGCTCGCGGCGTTTGCGGCGTCCTTCTACGGCCATCCGAGCGATCACCTGCTGCTCGTCGGCGTCACCGGTACCAACGGCAAGACGACGTCGATGTACCTGTGCGAGGGCGTGTTCCAGGCGTGCGGATGGACGAGTGGCCGCATCGGCACCACAGGATCCCGCATCGGTGCCGTGGAGCATGCCTCGGCGCGCACGACGCCGGAGGCGCCCGACCTGCAGCACCTGCTGCGCCAGATGGTCGACGAGGGCTGTCGCGCGTGCGCGATGGAAGTGTCGTCGCACGCACTCGATCTCGAACGCGTCACGTTCACGCGCTTCGGTGCCGCGATCTTCACCAACCTGACGCGGGACCACCTCGACTACCACGGCGACATGGAGACGTACTTCGCCGCCAAGCGTCGCCTGTTCGAGATGCTGCCGCCAGAGGCGCCGGCCGCCATCAACATCGATGATCCGCGCGCCGACGCGCTCGTCGGTCTCGTCGCCCGTCCGGTGACGTACGCGCTCACGCGCGAGGCCGACGTGTGGCCCACGTCGCTCGATCTCACGCTCACCGGCATCGACGCCATGGTGCGGACGCCCGCGGGCCCGTTGCGCCTGCGCACGCGCCTGCCCGGACGCCCGAACGCCTACAACGCGCTCGGCGTCGTCGCGGCGGCGATCGGCCTCGGCGTGCCCGTGGCCTCGATCGAGGAAGGCCTCGCGAACGTCAAGGCCGTGCCGGGACGCTTCGAACTGGTGTCGTCCGACGCCGACGACATCAGCGTCGTCGTCGACTACGCGCACACCGACGATGCGCTGCGGAACCTGCTGGAGACCGCGCGTGCGCTGGCCCCGCGGCGGGTGGTCACCGTGTTCGGATGCGGCGGCGACCGCGACCGCACCAAGCGGCCGCTGATGGGCGCCGTTGCCGCGCGACTGAGCGACCTCGTGATCCTCACGTCGGACAACCCGCGTTCGGAGGATCCCGCGGCGATCATCGAGGACATCAAGCGCGGGCTCGTCCAGCCCGAGCGTCCGACGCGCCACGCCGGCCAGGCGGTGGCCGCCGTGCAATCGACGCCGTGGCTCGCCATCGTCGATCGCGAAGAGGCGATCGCACGCGCCATCGTCGACGCACAGCCCGGTGACGTGGTGCTCATCGCCGGCAAGGGACACGAATCCACGCAGACCATCGGCGATCGCGTGCTGCCGTTCGAGGACGGCAGCGTGGCGCGCACGGCGCTTCGCCGCAGGCGGGGAGGCGCGTGATGCGCACCACGCCGTTCGCGCTCACGGCCGCCGAGATGGCCGCTGCCTTCGGCGGCGTGCTCGCGCGCGGGCCCGCCGATCGACTGCTGCCGACCGTATCGATCGACACGCGGACCATCGCGCCGGGCGACATGTTCGTCGCGATTCGCGGCCCGCGGTTCGACGGGCACGCGTTCGTGACCGATGCCGTCGCGCGCGGAGCGGGTGCTGTCGTCGTGAGCGACGCGTCAGCCGTCACGTCGACAACGCTGCCCGTCATCGCCGTCGACGACACACTGATCGGTCTGCAGGATGCGGCGCGCGTGATCCGTCGCCGCGCCGCATCGACGGTGGTGGCGATCACCGGAAGCGCCGGCAAGACGACGACCAAGGAGATCACGGCGACGCTGCTCGCGCAGCGCTTCACGACGTTCCGCAATCGCGGCAACCTGAACAACCACATCGGGCTGCCGCTCTCGTTGTTCGAACTGCACACGGCGCCGGCCTGGGCCGTCGTCGAGCTCGGCATGAGCGGTGCGGGCGAGATCAGCAGGCTGGTCTCGATCGCCGAACCCCAGGTGCGCGTCTGGACGAACGTCGGCGACGCGCACATCGGATTCTTCTCGTCGGTCGACGCGATTGCCGAGGCCAAGGCGGAGATCCTCGAAGGCGCGGCAGCCGGCGACGTGTTCGTGGCCAACGCCGCCGACTCGCGCGTGATCGCACGCGCGGCGGACTTCGCCGGTCAGGTGGTCACGTTCGGTGTCGACGTGCCGGCCGACGTGTCGATCGCGTCGATCCAACCGCGCGGCTTCGACGGGACGACGGCACGCCTGTCGCTGCGCGGCGACGTGCACGCGATCGAGACGCGCCTGCTGGGGACGGCGAACCTCGCCAACATCGCCGCAGCATCGGCTGTCGCGCTCTCCGCCGGCCTGTCCGCTGACGACATCGTCGCGGGTGTGGCGAGCCTCGTGCCTCCATCGCATCGTGGCGAGGTGGTCCGCACGGCTGCCGGGTGGACGGTCATCGACGATGCGTACAACTCGAGTCCATCGGCGCTGACGCGCGCGTTGCACACGCTGGCCACCACGCCCGGCCGGCACGTGGCGGTGCTCGGCGAGATGCTGGAACTGGGCGACTTCAGCGAACGCCTGCACGCGGAATGCGGAACTGTTGCGGGTGACGCAGGTGTCGAAGCCGTCATCGCCGTCGGTGGGTCGTCGGCCGAGGCGCTGGCCCGTGCAGCACGCGCCGCGAAGGTGCGCATCGTTCACCACGTGGCCGACAGCGCTGCCGCAGCGGACCTGGTGTGTTCGATCGTGCGCGCCGGCGACACGGTGCTCGTGAAGGGATCGCGCGGCATCCGCATGGAAGCCGTGGTGCAGGCACTGACGGAGGGGGGGCGCTGATGCTGTACCACCTCCTGTTCCGCTTCCACGACACGTTCTCGATCCTGAACGTCACGCGCTACATCACGTTCAGGACGGCCGCGGCGAGCATCACGGCGCTCGTCATCAGCCTGGCGTTCGGCGGCGTGCTGATCCGCAAGCTGCGCGAGTTCCAGGTCGGGCAGGTGATCCGCCACGAAGGGCCGGAGAGTCACAGGCCCAAGGCCGGGACGCCGACGATGGGCGGGCTGCTGATCCTGGCGGCGTCCATCGTGCCGACGTTGTTGTGGGCCGATCTCACCAACGCGTACATCTGGATCGCCGTGCTCGCCACGGCCGGGTTCGGGGCGATCGGCTTTGTCGACGACTACCTGAAGGTCACACGCCGCAACCACCACGGCCTGCTGCCGCGCTACAAGATGGGCGGCCAGATCGCCGTGGCGCTCCTCGTCGGTGTGGCGCTCATCGTCCTCGCGAACAAGGGCCTCTACAACACGCGGCTGATCTTCCCGTTCTTCAAGGACCTGATTCCGGACCTCGGGTTGCTGTACGTGCCGTTCGCGGTGCTCGTGCTGGTGGGGGCATCCAACGCGGTGAACCTCACGGACGGCCTCGACGGGCTCGCCATCAGCTGCTTCGCTGTCGCGGCGGCGGCGTTCACCGCGCTCGCGTACGTCACAGGGCACCGCGTGCTCGCCGACTACCTGCTGCTCGTGCGCTTCGCTCCCGCCGCGGAACTCACGGTGTTCTGCGGTGCGCTGGTGGGCGCGAGCCTCGGGTTCCTCTGGTTCAACTCGTACCCGGCCGAGATCTTCATGGGCGACGTCGGGTCGCTCGCGCTCGGCGGCGCGCTGGGCACCGTTGCGATCCTGATCAAGCAGGAACTGCTGCTCGTGATTGTCGGGGGCGTGTTCGTGCTCGAAGCCGCGTCGGTCATCCTGCAGGTCGGCTCCTTCAAGCTCCGCGGCAAGCGCATCTTCAGGATGGCGCCCCTGCATCACCACTTCGAGCTCATCGGCTGGAGCGAGCCGAAGGTCATCACCCGCTTCCTGATCATCGCGATCGTCTGCGCGCTGTTCAGCCTCACCACGCTCAAGCTGCGATGAGGATGCACGCGATCGACGTCAACGGGCGCCACGTGGCGGTGGTGGGTGGAGGCAGGAGCGGCCTGGCCGCCAGCACGCTCGTCGTGCGTCGTGGCGGGCGAGTGACGCTCATCGATGCCAAGCCCGACCTGGCCGAGCGTGATGCCCTCGACGCGATCGGCGCGACGCTGCAACTCGGGCCGATGCCCGCCGACGTGCCCGAAGACGCGACGCTCGTGGTGGTGAGTCCCGGCGTGCGGACGGACGCGCCGCTGCTGCGGGCCGCACGCACGCGGGGCGTCCATGTGATCGGCGAACTCGAGTTCGCCTCGTCGTTCCTTGCGGGACCCGTGATCGCGATCACGGGTTCGAAGGGGAAGTCCACGACGACAACGCTGGTGGGCCGGATGATCGAAGCGTCGGGACGGCCCGTGCTCGTCGGCGGCAACATCGGAGTGCCGCTCTCGGCACTCGTCGAGGCGTCGACGCCCGCGACGTGGCACGTCGTGGAGACGAGCAGTTTCCAGCTCGAGACCATCGAGCGCTATCACCCGCACATCGCGGCGTGGCTCAACTTCTCGCCCGACCATCTCGATCGTCATGTGACCGAGGACGCGTACGAACGCGCGAAGGCTCGCGTGTTCGAGAACCAGGGGGCCGAGGACTGGGCGGTGGTGCCTGCGTCGGACGCGCGCATCACGGCGCACGCGTCGCGATCGGGTGCGCGCGTGGTGGCGTTCGGCGCCGACCTCGCTGTGGAGGATGGCGTGGGCGTTGCCGGCGACGTCATCGCGCGGCGTCGATCGCGCGAGCCCACCGAACCGCTGGTGCCGGTGGCCGCCGTGAAGCTCACGGGGCGTCACATGCTCGGCAACGTGATGGCGGCGTGCGCCGTTGCGGATCTGGCTGGCGTGTCAGGCGTGCAGATGACGCAGGCCGTCGAGGGGTTCACGGGGCTCGAGCACGCGCTCGAGTACGTGACGGCGATCGGCGCGACGCGCTTCTTCAACGACTCGAAGGCCACCAACGTCGAAGCGGCGCTCATGGCCGTCGAGGCGTTCGACGTGCCGGTGACGGCCATCGTGGGTGGTGTGTACAAGGGCGGCGATCTCGGACGTCTCGGTCAGCCGTTGCGGGCGCGCGGCGGGTCCGTCGTGGCCATCGGCGAGTCTGCGCCGCTGGTCGAACGTTCGCTCGCGCCGTTCGTGCCGGTGACGCGCGCGTCCTCGCTCGACGCCGCGGTCGTCGAAGCCCTCGCGCAACGGCGCGAAGGTGGCGTGGTGCTGCTCGCGCCTGCGTGCGCGAGCTTCGACATGTTCAGCGACTACGCGGATCGTGGTCGCGCATTCAAGGCCATCGCGGCGCGGCTTGCGCGCGATGGGGCACAGGAGGTGCGGAACGCGTGAGCGGCGAGCAGTCATCAGCAGGCGTGACGCGGTCAAGAGCTGGCCGCTGGGAACGCAGGCTGCCCCGGTCTGCGAGGTCGGTGTCTCGGCCCGTACGTCTGCTGATGACTGCTGGCTGCTCATCGTTCGTTCCGCACCCCATCGTTTCGGGCGCATCGCGCCGCGGCTTTAGAGGGGAGGGGCCATGGCTCGCAAGCTGAAATCGGACAAGTGGCTGTTCGCGGCCGCCTTCTTCCTCGTGTGCGTGAGCGTGGTGATGGTCTACAGCGCGCTGGCCGGCCGTTCCATCGACGCCGCGTCGGCGCAGTTGCTGGCGCGCCAGGCGACGTGGGCGCTGCTCGGTGGCCTCCTCACCGTGGTCGTGATGCGCGTGGACTACCGCGTGTGGCAGCACTCGACGGTGATCAACGCCGCACTGGGTGGCGTCTTCGCGGCCCTCATGCTGCTCGCGCTGATGAAGCTGGCCGGCCTGGGACACAGCGTGAAGGGCGCCGTGCGGTGGCTGGGCGTGGGCAGCGTCGGCATCCAGCCGTCGGAGTTCGCCAAGCTGGCCGTGATCCTGTTCGTGGCACGGCTCCTCAGCCAGCGCATGGACCGCGTCAACGACATGCGGAGCGTCCTGGTGCCCGTCGGTGGCGTGCTCGGCGCGATGGCGCTGCTGATCCTCTACCAGCCGGACCTGGGGACCACCATCTCGATCTGTATCGTGGCGTTCACGATGCTGTTCGCGGCGGGGTTGAGCCTGCAACATCTCGGGCTCTCCGCGCTGGCCGCGGCGCCGGCGGTCTATCTCCTCGTGTGGACGGTCCCGTATCGCCGCGCGCGCGTATTGGCGTTCCTCGACCCGTGGGCCGACCCGCTCGGGAGCGGCTTCCAGGTGATCCAGTCGCTCATCGCGGTGGGGACCGGAGGCGTGTTCGGGCGTGGCCTCATGGAGGGCGTGCAGAAAGCCCGCTTCCTGCCCGAGCCGCAGACCGACTTCATCTACGCGGTGATTTCCGAAGAGACAGGACTGATGGGTGCGACGGCGGTGCTCCTCGCGCTCCTCGTCATCGCCTGGCGCGGCCTGCGCATCGCCGCCAACGCGCAGGACCGCTTCGGCGCGTTCCTCGCGATCGGGCTGACCACGATGATGGCCATACAGGGCCTCATCAACATCAGCGTGGTGCTGGGCCTGCTGCCCACCAAGGGCCTGCCGCTGCCGTTCGTGAGCGCCGGAGGGTCGTCGATGCTGGTCAACCTGATCGGCCTCGGCATCCTCCTCAACGTGTCGCAGCACGCGGCAATCGATGCGTGACGACGTGGATGTGCGCACCGGTGAGGGACGGGGACGCCGCGTGGTGATCGCGGGGGGCGGCACGGGGGGACACCTGTACCCGGGGCTGGCCGTGGCGCACGCGCTGCGCCGGCGCGACGGGCGCACGGTGGTGAGTTTCGTGGGGACCGCGCGCGGCATCGAGGCGCGCGTGGTTCCGCAGGAGGGTTTCGACCTGGACGTGATCAGGAGCGCGGGACTGAAGGGCAAGAGCGCGGGGGCCGTTGCGCGCGGCGTGGGCCTGCTGCCGCTCAGCGCCCTCGACGCGTGGCAGGCGCTGTCGCGCCGCCGCCCCGATCTCGTGATCGGCGTGGGGGGCTACAGCTCCGGGCCCGTCGTCGCGCTGGCGGCGGCCCGCGGCATCCCCACGCTCCTGCTCGAGCAGAACGCGACGCCAGGCCTCACCAACAGGTGGCTGGCCAGGCTCGTCGACGCGGCAGGCGTCACGTACGAGTCGTCGCTGCGCTTCTTCCATGGACACGGGTTCGTGTCCGGCAACCCCGTGCGCGAGGCGTTTCTCGCCATCGGGCCGCGGCCAGCCGCGAGTGGCGGTGAACGGAGGGTCCTCGTCTTCGGAGGGTCACAGGGTGCACACGCGATCAATCAGGCGATGGTGGCGGCAGCGACGCACGTACGTGACATACAGGGCCCGTGTGCCATCGTGCACCAGACGGGAGTGCGCGATCTCGAGACGGTGAAGGCGGGATACGCGGAGGCCGGCGTGGAGGCCGACGTGCGCGCGTTCATCGACGACATGCCGCACCAGATGGCCGAGGCCGATGTGGTGGTGTGCAGGGCCGGCGCCACCACGCTTGCCGAGCTCACGGCCGCTGGCCGCGTGGGCATCCTCATCCCGTTCCCGCACGCCACCGACGATCACCAGCGTGCCAACGCCCGCACGCTCGAAGCCGCGGGTGCCGCGGTGATGCTCGAGGAGCCGGTGCTCACCGGGGAGCGACTCGCCGCCGAACTGCGCGCGCTGCTCACCGACGATGCCAGACGCCAGGCGATGGCCACACGCGCGCGCGGGCTGGCGCGACCGGACGCAGCCGACGTGATCGCCGCGCGTGCCGATGCGCTGATGGCGGGGGTGCACTGACATGGCCACCAAGACCCGTCACGTGCACTTTGTCGGCATCGGCGGCATCGGCATGAGCGGCATCGCCGAACTGCTCGTGAACCTCGGCTACCGCGTGAGCGGATCCGATGCGCGAGCCACCGACATCACGCGACGGCTCGCGTCGATGGGCGCACGCATCCACGAGGGGCATGCCGCCGACCATCTCGGCGACGCCTCCGTGGTGGTCGTGACGTCGGCGGCCCGTGAAGACAACCCGGAGATCGTCGAGGCGCGCCGGCGCGGGATTCCGGTGATCGCGCGCGCGGAGATGCTCGCCGAGTTGATGCGGCTGCGCCGCATCGGCGTGGCGATCGGCGGCGCGCACGGCAAGACCACCACCACGTCGATGGTCGCGCTGATGCTCGAACGCGCCGGACTGGATCCGACAGCCGTCATCGGCGGCCGCCTGAGCGCGTTCGGCAGCAATGCGCGCCTCGGCGGCGGCGACGTGATCGTGGCCGAAGCCGACGAGAGCGACGGCTCGTTCCTGAAGCTCTCGCCCGCAATCAGCGTGATCACGAACGTCGATCGCGAGCACCTCGATCACTACGGCACGTTCGAGCGCGCGCTCGACGCGTTCGTGACGTTCGCCAACACGGTCCCGTTCGACGGTGCCGTGATCGTGGGCGTCGACGACCCGGTGCTGGCGGGCCTCGTGTCGCGGATGACACGCCGCGTCGTGACGTACGCCACCGATCGCGACGACGCCACGATCGTCGCGCGCGCGATCACGTCGGGCCAGGGCTCATCGTCGTGCGAGGTGTGGCGGCGTCCGCCGGGCGTGGACGCCGCTGAGTACCTCGGTACGCTGCGCCTGCACGTGCCCGGCCGCCACAACCTGCGCAATGCGCTCGCGGCCGTCGGCGTGGGACTCGAGCTCGGACTCGCGTTCGACCAGATCGCAGCAGGACTCGCGGACTTCCGCGGTGCCGAGCGACGGCTGCAGGTGGTGGGTGAACGCGCGGGCGTGCTTGTCGTGGACGACTACGGGCATCACCCCACGGAAATCGCGGCCGTCATCGCGGCCTGTCGTGAGGCGTGGAACCGGCGCCTCGTGCTCGTGTTCCAGCCGCATCGCTACACGCGCACCGCGGGCTTGCTGCCGGAGTTCGCCGAGGTCCTGGCGCGGGCAGACATGGTGTGCCTGCTCCCGATCTACGCGGCGAGCGAGGATCCGATCGCCGGCGTGTCGTCGGGAGTGCTCGGTGATGCCATCGCGAAGCACGGCGGCGCACCGGTGCACCTCGTTGCAGATCTTGTCGAGGCGCCGGCCACAGTGGCGTCGCTCCTGCGCGAAGGCGATCTCGTCGTGACGCTCGGTGCCGGTTCGATCGGCACGCTCGGCCCGCGCCTGCTCGACGCGCTGGAGGTGCAGGCCTGATGCCTCGCCGCCAGACGGCACAGGGCACGCGTCGGGTGCCGTCAGCGACGCGCGATCCGCGCCTGTTGCGTGCGCGTGACGGCGGACACCGCCGAGGCGGCGCGTGGCGCACGTACGCGCCCGACGTACTGCGCGTGGGCGCAATCGTGGCGCTGCTCCTGGGATCGGGTTGGTACGTGCAGGACGTGATGACCAGTTCGCGGGCGTTCGCCGTGCGCGAGTTGAAGGTGATCGGCGCGCAGCGGTTGTCGGAGGGCGAGGTCGAGGCACTGCTTGATGGCCTGAAAGGCCACAACATCGTGACCACGCCGCTCGAGACGTGGCGCGAGAAGCTGCTCGCGTCGCCGTGGGTACGTGAAGCCAGCCTGCGGCGCGCGCTGCCGGGTACCATCGAGGTCCGCATCGTCGAACGCCTGCCGATGGTCATCGCGCGCGCGGGGGACGCGCTGCTCCTGGTCGATGAACTGGGCGCGATCGTGGACGAGTTCGGACCCCGTTACGGCGCGATCGACCTGCCGATCGTCGAAGGTCTCGCCGCCGGAAGGGCGGGCGACGGTCCGTTCGACCAAGCGCGCGTCGCGCTCGTGGCCGCGGCGGTCGCCTCGCTGCGAGACGCGTCGCTGCTCGATCGCGTGTCGCAGATCGACGTCTCCGACGCACGGGATCTCGCCGTGATGCTGATGGGCGATCCCGCGGTGCTCCACCTCGGACGCGAGCGGTTCGCCGAACGCGTGCAGGCGTACCTCGAGATGGGCGATCGGTTGACCCGCATGGTCGATCAGGTCGCGTCGGTGGACTTGCGGTTCGGAGACCGCGTGTACGTACGACCCCGCAAGCCGGGGGTGACATTTGCGTCGATGCCGCAGGTGACCGACGTGGGCACCGTGGAAGAGGCGCTGGCGGAGCCAGATGACGATGACGGGCAGCAGTGAGGGCGGGATGGATACGGGGGGAGGGCGCCGTGGCGCGGAGTGAACGCTACCTGGTTGGGCTCGACGTGGGCACCACCAAGGTCGCCGTGATCGTCGGAGAAGTGACTGACGAAAGCGGCGTCGAGATCATCGGCATCGGCACGGCAGATGCGAGGGGGATCCGGCGCGGCGCCGTGGTCAACCTCGAGGAAGCCGTCGAGTCGATCAAGAAGGCGATCGAGGAAGCCGAGTTGACCGCCGGCATCGAGATCGACTCGGTCTACATGACGCTGTCTGGCGCCCACATCAAGGGCTTCAACAGCCGCGGCGTGGTTGCCGTCTCGGGCAAGACACGAGAGATCACGCGCGAGGACGTCCGTCGCGCGATCGACGCCGCCAAGGCGTTCGCGCTGCCGAGCGGCCGCGAGATCCTGCACGTGCTCCCGCAGGACTTCGCCGTCGACGACGAGGAGGGCATCGCGGATCCGGTTGGCATGACGGGATCGCGGCTCGACGTCAACGTGCACATCGTGACGGGCGGCGCCGCGTCCATGCAGAACCTCATCGCCTGCGTGAATCGCGCGGGCGTGACGGTGGTGGACACGGTGCTCGAGCAGATCGCCGCGGCCGAAGCGGTGCTCACGCCAGACGAGCGCGAACTCGGCGTGGCTGTCGTCGACATCGGCGGCGGCACCACGGACTTCGCGATCTTCGAGCGCGGCAGCCTGTGGCATACGGGCGTGGTGGCGATCGGCGGCGATCACTTCACCAACGACATCGCCGTCGGATTGCGCACGCCGGTGCCAGACGCCGAGAAACTGAAGCGCCGTTGCGGGTGCGCGCTCAACTCGATGGTGGGCGAGGACGAGACGATGGAGGTGGCCAGCGTGGGCGGCCGCCGTCCGCGGGTGATGTCGCGCCGCATCCTCTCGCAGATCCTGCAACCACGCGCCGAGCAGGTGTGTCACATGCTGTGGGACGAGATCGAGAAGGCCGGCTGCAGCAACTCGCTGCACTCGGGCATCGTGCTGACGGGCGGCGGAGCGGCGCTCGACGGCATGGCCGAGATCGCCGAGCAGATCTTCGACCTGCCGGTGCGCCGCGGCGTGCCGACGGGGGCGTACGGGCTTGGCGATCAGGCCAGCAGCCCCATCTACGCGACGGCCGTCGGTGCCGTCATGTATGCGAGCCGCAACAGGAACCAGGTGACACCAAAGCCCATGGGCTGGCGGCGTCTGCTGGAATCGGTGAGCTCCATGTTCAACAACTTCTTCATCGGGCGATGACGGCGGGGCAAGGGGACGGGGGAGGCATGGACAGCAACGGACAGGGCGGCATCGGCCGGCGGCGACTGGCGGGAATCACCGACGAGCAGGCACTGCGCCTGACGCTCGACACGGAAGTACGGGCCGGCGCGCGCATCAAGGTCGTGGGCGTGGGCGGCGGCGGCAGCAATGCCGTCAACAGGATGGTGCGCTCCGGTCTCACCGGCGTCGAGTTCGTCGTCGCCAACACCGACGTGCAGGCGCTGCAGCAGAGTCCCGCGTCGACCAAGATCCAGATCGGCGGCAAGCTGACCAAGGGACTCGGCGCGGGGGCCGACCCGAATGTCGGCCGCAACGCCGCGCTCGAAGACACGGATCGGCTCATCGAGGTGCTCGACGGCGCGGACATGGTGTTCGTGACGACAGGGCTCGGTGGCGGGACCGGTACCGGTGCCGCGCCGGTGATCGCGAGCCTGGCGACCGAACTCGGCGCGCTGACGATCGCCGTGGTCACCAAGCCGTTCAAGTTCGAGGGCAAGCGCCGCGCGCAGCAGGCCGAGCGCGGGCTCGACGATCTGCGCGAGTGCGTGGACACCGTCATCACGATCCCGAACGAGCGCCTGCTCGCGACGATCGATCGCCGCACGCCGCTGCCGGAGGCGTTCGCCGCCGCCGACGACATCCTGCGCCAGGCCATCCAGGGCATCTCCGACCTGATCCTGGTGCCTGGGCTCATCAATCTCGACTTCGCCGACGTGAAGACGATCATGTCGGGCATGGGCCTGGCGATCATGGGCACCGGCGTGGCCGAGGGTGAAGACCGAGCGATGCAGGCCGCCAATCGCGCCATCTCCAGCCCGTTGCTCGAAGACGCCTCCGTGCGCGGCGCGCGCGGCGTGATCATCAATGTGACGGGCGGCTCCGACATCTCGCTCACGGAAGTGAGCGAAGCCTCCGCCATCATCCAGGAAGCCGCGCACGAAGATGCCAACATCATCTTCGGCGCGGTGGTCGACCCGGCGATGGCGGGGACGATCAAGATCACGGTGATTGCGACGGGGTTTGACAGGACTGATGCGCTGCACCGCGGCGCGACCCATCGCACGCCTGCCGATCTGACCCACTACCAGAGCGAGGGCGTGTGGCAGGCGCCGCCTGGCGCTGCCGCACCCGCGGTCCCGAGCGTGGCACCGCCCTTCACGCGGCGGCTGCCTGTCGAGATCGGGCCGACGGCGTTCTCGATCGACGAGGAACTCGCCACCGGCACCGATGCGGCGTCGCCGCTCGACTACCCGGCGTTCCTGAGCAACCGCGGCCATCAGTAGCCTGAGTCGGCCCTTCGGCCGGCTCAGGGCGACCAGAGCCGAGTCGAGGGCCGGGCCCGACCCTCGCGATGAGGCGCCGGCCCGCGTGGTATCTTCGAGGGATTCCCCATGCGCGATCGACGTGTCCTGTCGAGTGCGCGAGGCATTCTCTCGATGAAGGCACAGGACCTCCGCGATCGGGCCCGGGCCACGCTGGCCCGCGAAGCCGGCGTGATCGCGAAGCCGCACGGCCAGCGGCTCCGCGTGGCCCTCGCGTTCCCGAACACCTACCACATCGGGATGTCCAATCTGGGCTTCCAGACTGTCTACCGTCTCTTCAACGAGATGGACGATGTGGTGTGTGAGCGCGTGTTCCTGCCGCCTCGACAGGAACTGCAGGCGCAGCGCGCCGCCGGCCTCTCGCTCCTCACCATCGAGTCGCAGACGCCGGTCAAGGACTTCGACGTCTTCGCGCTGTCGGTGTCGTTCGAGTGGGACTATCCCAACGTCCTCACGTTGCTGCGGCTGGCGGGGTTGCCGGTGTATGCGGCCGATCGACAGGCCGGACACGATCCGCTCGTCGTGCTCGGCGGCGCCGTCACGTTCGTCAATCCTGAACCGCTGGCGCTCTTTGCCGACGTGATTGCCGCCGGCGAGGGCGAGGTGCTCGTGCCCACGCTGGTGCAGCGGATCAGGGAGGCCACCGGACGCGCGGGCCTGCTGCAGGCGCTCGGGCACGACAGGGGGTTTTACATCCCCTCGGCCTGGACCCCCGATTACGCCGAAGACGGGTCGCTGCGCGGGATGATCGGCGACCCCGCTCGCGGCGGCGTGGCGCCGGTGCAGAAAGCCGCGGTGCGGACCACCGAGTTGCTCGATCCGCCGCACACGCAGGTCTTCACGCCAGACACGGAGTTCGGGTCGCGGTTCCTCGTCGAAGTCGTGCGCGGGTGCGCGAACCTGTGTCGGTTCTGCTGGGCCGGGTACAACTACCTGCCGGTCCGTGCGTTCGACGCGGAGCGCATTCTGGCGCTCGCCGAACGGGCGCGGCCGCACGCCACGCGTGCCGGCCTCGTGTCGATCGCGCTGTGCGATCACCCCGAGATCGACCACATCCTCGAGAGCCTGGCCGGCATGGGCTACTCGATCAGCCCTGCCTCGCTGCGGCTCGACGACCTGAGCGCGTCGATCGTCTCGCGCCTCGTGAAGAGCGGGGAACGCGGCGTCACCATCGCGCCCGAAGCCGGGTCCGATCGCCTGCGCCGGGTGATCAACAAGACGTTCACCAACGAGGAGATCCTCGCCAAGGCGCACCTGCTGTTCTCGAACGGCGTCGAGAACCTGAAGCTGTATTTCATGATCGGGTTGCCGAGCGAGACTGACGAGGATCTCGTCGCCATGCGCGACCTGACCGAGCAGTTGCGCACCGTCATGCTCCAGTACGGGCGCACGCGCGGTCGTCTCGGACGCATCGTGGCCAGCGTCAACCCGCTCATCCCGAAGCCCGGGACGGCGTACCAGTGGCTACCGATGGAGGATCCGGCGATCACCGATCGCAAGGCCAAACGACTGAAGACACTCGTCTCCGGTCTCGACAACGTGTACTTCACGGTGAAGTCCGAGCGGCACTCCTACTATCAGGCGCTCATGTCGCTCGGCGACAGGCGCGTGGCGCCGGTCATCGACATGGCGGAGCGCAACGGCGGCCAGTGGCGCGAGGCCGTTGCCGCGACCGGCGTCGACGCGAACTTCTACATCTTCCGCGACCGCAGTCGCGACGCGTTCCTGCCGTGGGACGTCATCGATGGCGGGATGAAGGCGTCGTTCTTCCGCAGCGAGTTCGACAAGGCCATGCGCGCCGAGTGGACACTTCCGCCGAAGCGCCAGCAGGACAACGCACGTCTCCTCCCGGTCATCTCCTGACCGGCACTCCTGTTCCGTGCGCGCCCGGCTGGCCATCCCGCTGTTCGTCCTCGCCTGGGCGGCCGCAGCTGTTGCGTCACTGGTGATCGGACTCGGGCCGCTGTCGGTGCCGGCGATCGGGCTGTCCATCTCGCATCCTTTCCGTCTGCTCGCCATGGCGGCGATCGCCGTACTCGCGGCTGCGTGGTGCCGTGGGGGCGTTGGCCGACTGCTCGACGACCTGGCGCGGGCGCGCGGGCCCTACGTGACCACGCTCGTGCTCATCGTGCTGGCGTTGGCGGCGCTGCTGCACGCACGCGGCGCCGTGAGCGTTGGCGGCGCGGACTCGGCCGGATATCTCGCGCAGGCGCAGCGGTGGCGCAACGGCCGGTTGCACGAGCCGCTGCCCCTGTCGATCCCCGGCGTGGCCGACCCGTGGGCGCAGAGCGGACTTGGCGTGCGTCCGGACGCGACGGGCATGGCGACAGTGCCGACATACCCTCCCGGCCTGCCCTGGCTCGAAGCCGTGGCCCTGTCTGCGGGCGGTTCCGTCGCGGCCGGCCATGCTGCCGCCGTTCGCGTGATACCCGCTGTTGCGACCCTCATCGCACTCCTGGCGCTCTGGTGCCTCGCCCTGTCGCGGACCGGTATGACCGGCGCCGCGGTGGCCGTTGCGGACGTGGCGTCGCTGCCGCCGTTCCTGTACCAGGCCCTCCAGCCGATGTCCGACGTCCCTGCGCTCGCTGCGTGGCTGGCCGCGCTCGCGCTGGCCGATCGTGCGTCGCGCCACACCCGCGCGGGCCGCGCGTGGATGTCGCTCGGCGGCGCTGCCGTGGCAACGCTCGTCGCGATCCTGATCCGGCCCAACCTCGCGCCACTCGCATGTGCCGTCGCGTGGCAGGCAGGCCTTCGTTCCGAGGCCCTGCGACGCGTCCTCGCGATCGCCGCCGCCACGCTCGTCGCCGTCGTGACAGTGGCGTGCGTGCAGGCGTTCCTCTACGGATCGCCGATGCAGTCCGGCTACGGCCGTGCCTCCGAGTTGTTCGCACTCGCGCACGCGCCCGCCAACGTCGTCCGCTACGCGTCGTGGCTGCGCGAGGCGATTGCCGGCCCCGCGTGCGTGGCTCTCGCTGCCGGCGCCGTGTGGCTCGTCGTGGTCGCCTCGCGCGATGCGGCCTGGCGTCCGCTCACGGCGATGGCCGCCATCACCGTGGTGCTCTACGCGATGTACCAGCCGTTCGACTCGTGGACGTATCTCCGTTTCGTACTGATGCCTCTGGTGATCGCGCCGCTCGGTGTCGCGCATCTCGTCGGTCGTCTGGCGCATGGTCGCCTCGCTCGATGGACGTTCCCTGTCGTCGCCTGTCTCGTCCTTGCCCTGACCATCACGAACCTGCGTCTCGCGCGCGACCTCGGCGTGTTCGATGTGCGCGCGCGCGAGTACCGCTACCTGGCAGCGGGCGAATTCGTGCGCACTCAACTACCCGCGGACGTCGTGATCGTGGCCGCCCAGCACAGCGCCTCGGCGCCGTACTACAGCGGACGGCCCGTCATCCGGCCGGACATCCTTTCGCCCGACGCCTTCAACCGCGTGATCGACTGGGCCGCCCGTGAGAGCCGCCCGCTCGCGTTCGTGCTCGACGAGTCCGAACGCGCGGAGTTGCTGCACCGGTTCGCCGACAGCGCCATCGCCCGTTTCGACTGGCCGCCGCGTGCCGAGATCGGAAGACCCGTCACCACACGCGTGTGGCTCGCCGGCGACAAGGCCGTCCACGACGCCGGTGGCCATGTGTCCACGGCGAGACTCACGCGGAGTCCGCGGTAGCGAGCGCGTTCTGCGCCTCGTACTCGGTGTAGGCCGCCAGGATGGCCTCCCGCAACGGTTCCTGCGCCGTCGAGTCGGCCATCGGGCGCAGCAGCGCGAAGCTCCGTCGCTCTCCATTGACCGAATAGCTGCGCGCCGGAAACGTCACGTTGCGCCGTCCTGCAGGGGTTCGGCGTTCCCAGATGGCGAAACCGATCAGCTTGAGGCCATCCAACTGGCCTTGTGTGAAGAGCAGTTCGGCGTCAGCAAGTTTTCCTGCGGGGCTGGCCTGCTCGTTGGCGGCGATGATCCTGATCGTCATGGCCTGTCTCTCCTCGGGCGCGTATCGCCGGGCCGGGCAAGCCCGGCCCCTCCGCTGCGTCGCGTTCTCTTGCGCGAGGTCAATTCAACCTTCTTGCCAAATGTCGTATCGGCATCGGTACAGGCCTGTAACACGCTGTGAATGAATGACTTGTCTGGCCGTATCGGCGATGGGTGGCATCGCTCCAACTCCGGCAGGAGCGCGATCGCTGTGAACGCGCGTTGTCGTCGGCGTGACGTAGCGATTCGAGTTATCGCGAAGCGCCGGCGTCTTGTGTCGTTCGGGACAGGGGAACGACAGTTGGCGTCGGGAACCGCGCGTTGCATGATCGCGGGCGTGACATTGCCGCAGCCGCGAGCGCCGTTCATGTGGGTCGAGACTCCATGGGGGCCTGCGCTGCAGTGCGAGTCGCTGAATGAGTTCGCCACCCATGTCTTCACGGCGCGAGGCATCGACGTGCCACATGCAGACGAGGGGACGGGCTGGCTGGCGATCGCCGACTGGTTCGGCGTTCCGGCGTCACACGTGTGGCGGCTGAAGCAGGTCCACGGTGTGGCGGCTCACACGGATGCGCTGCCGTGTGACGGCACGTGGCCCGATGGCGATCTCCTGGCGACTGACCAGCCTGAGGTCGCCGTTGCCGTTCGGACGGCCGATTGCGTGCCGATCCTGTTGGCCGATCGCCGGACGGGCGTCGTGGCCGCCGTGCATGCCGGATGGCGCGGGACCGTTGCGGGCGCGGCCGGCAGGATGGTGGACGTCATGCGCGAACGGTTCGGGACGCGCGCCGACGACCTGGTCGCCGCCGTCGGCCCCTGCATCGGACCTCACGTCTACGAAGTCGGTGAGGGCGTCATCGATGCCTTCGCTGCTGCGTGGCCTGCGCAGGGCGAGGCGCGGTCGTGGTGGACGGTGCGCGACACGCCCGGGAAGTATCTGCTCGATCTCTGGACAGCGACGCGCGATCAACTCGTTGCCGCAGGACTCGACGCCGCACACATCCACGTCGCCCATCTCTGCACGGCCACGCATGCCGGCGTCTTCCATTCCTGGCGCGCCAACGGCGCGGCAGCCGGACGCATGGTCGCGGCTGTCAGTCCACGTCGAAGTCGAAGCGCTGGGCGGTGAGGCGTGTGCTGGGCAGGGCTGGCTCTGACGGCCTGGGAATGCTGATCGTGCGCGGAGCCAGCGGCTCGGGCTCCTGCGGCAGCGCCTCGGGCCCGGCCTCCGCCACCGGCTTGCCTTCGACGATGTCCATGGCCTGGTTGGAGAGTTTGTCGGCGACCTTGTTCTGCTCGCGACGCACGTGCTCGAGCGCCACTCGGTCGAGCCGTGCCACCAGGGCCTTCGCCTCGGCGTGCAGCACCTGCATGGTCGCGTGCTTCACCTTGTACTCGCCGCGCATCTGCTTGATGACGAGCTCCGAGTCCATGCGCACGCGCAGCGCGCGGTGACCGTGGTCGAGCGTCCACTGCAGCGCGGCGATGAGGCCCGAGTACTCCGCAACGTTGTTGGTGGCGGTGCCGAGCGGCCCGACGAGTTCAGCCAGCGTCTGTCCGTCGCTGTCGAGGATGTGCACGCCATAGCCCGCAGGTCCCGGGTTTCCGCGCGCGCCGCCGTCCGTATACGCCGTGATCATCGCGGCTGATCGTAACCCGTCGACCTTCCCGGCAGGCCCGGCGTGAGGGCGTCTACTGAACCGGCGCCGGTGCCGGCGCCGGCTTGACGGGATACAGGATCCGCGTGCAGTTCTCGCAGAGAACCAGCTTCTCGCCGCGACGCACGTCGGATGCGACCATCGGCCGGTTCTTGACGTTACAGCCGACGCACAGCTCGCCCTTCAGGTCGGCGATCGCATGGCGCGGATAGCGCTTCGCGGCCTTGTCGTACATGGCCAGCGCGGCGGGCTCGATCGTAGGGCGGAGCGCGGCGATGCTGCCTTCCACTGCGGCCAGTTCGAGTCTGTGGCGCTGTGTCTGGTCAGCAAGCCCCGCAATCGCCACCCCGGCGGCATCCAGGCGCTCGGCGACGAGCCGCCCGGCCGCGTCGGCCTGCGGCGCGAGTTCGTCGAGTTCGAACAACAGCGCGATCGTCTGATCCTCGCGGCCCTTCAGTTCGCCTTCGACCGTCGCGATCTCGTGCTGGACGGCCTCGTACTCGCGGTTGTTGGTCACGGCCATGAGCTGCTGCCTGAACTTGGTCAGGCGCTGCTGGGCGGCCGCCACGTCGCGATCGCCGGCTCGCCGCAGGGTCTGCCGGTCTTGGATGGTGGCGGTCAGGGACGCGAGCGCGGCCCTGGCCTCTGCGACGGGCGCTTCGATCTCACGGCGACGCTGATCTCCGGCGTCGATGTCGGTCTGGAGGACTGCCGCCTGTCGCTCCAGTTCCTGCAGACGGTGGAGCTGGTCGAGACTCGGATGCACACCGCGACGGTATCACGGGGGGAGCCGGCAACCGGCAACCGGCAACCGGTCTCTACACGAGGGCGGCACGCGCCAAGGACATTCCTTGGGAATCCGGCATTCCACGCGTTTGCACTTCGCATTCCTTTTCCGGTTGCCTGTTGTCGGTTGCCCGTTGCCGGCGCCGTGTCCCGCGCCGAAGCGCCGCAGGCGCGAAGGCGAGCCACAATACTGCCGTGAACGAAGCTGTCGACATCATCGTCGTGGGGGCGGGGCCGGTCGGGTTGGCGTGTGCGTTGGAGGCCAAGCGGGCGGGGTTGCGGGCGCGAGTGCTCGACAAGGGCGCGCTGGTCAACTCGATCGTGGGCTACCCGGCGCGGATGGAGTTCTTCTCGACCCCCGACCTGATCGAGATCGGCGGACATCCGTTCCCCGTGCAGGCCTACAAGCCGACCCGTGAGGCAGGGCTCGAGTACTACAGGGGTGTGACGGCGCGGGAGGAGCTCGACGTCCGCCTCTACGAGCGCGTCACCGCCCTCGGCGGCGAGATGGGCGACTTCATCGTCGAGACGACGCGCGGGGCCCATCGCGCGAAGTACGTGATCGTCGCGACGGGCTTCTTCGACGTGCCCAACAGGCTCGACGTGCCGGGCGAGGATCTGCCGCACGTGACGCACTACTATCGCGAGCCGTTCCCGTACGTGCAGCAGCGCGTGGTGGTCATCGGCGCGAAGAACTCCGCGGCCAAGGCGGCGCTCGACTGTCACAGGCACGGCGCGCACGTCACGCTGGTGGTGCGTGGCGGGACGCTCTCGGACAGCATCAAGTACTGGATTCGCCCCGATCTCGAGAACCGCATCAAGGAAGGTTCGATCGTCGTGCACTTCAACACCATCGTCGACGAGATTCGCGAGAGTTCGATCCGCCTCACCACCCCCGATGGCCCCGTCGACGTCGCCGCCGACTTCGTGCTTGCCATGACGGGATACCAGCCGGACTTCTCGTTGCTGGCGTCGCTCGGCATCACGTTCGCAGACGATGGGTGTCGCACGCCGATCTTCGACGAGACGACGTTCGAGACGGTGCGACGAGGCGTCTTCGTCGCAGGTACCGTGTGCGGCGGCCTTCGGACCAATCGCTGGTTCATCGAGAACGGTCGCTTCCACGCCCGGCAGATCGTGGCGCACCTCTCGGGACGTCACCCCGAAGCCATCCCCTTTGCGACGATTCACTGGAAGACGGAAGAGTAAACTGCTGCGAACCGGACACGAGGCCCCATGACCAGACATCCCGTCCTTCCTGCGCTGTCACTGGCGGCGTCAGTCCTGCTGGCGCCTGCCGTCGCGTTCGCGCAACCTGCGGACGCGCCGCCGCCGCTCCTCGAGCTGCGTCCAGGCGACCGCGTCGTGCTGGTCGGGAACACGCTGGCAGACAGGCAGCAGTACTTCAACCACTTCGAGACGTCGCTGCTGGCGCTGTATCCACAGCTCGAACTCTCGATGCGCAACCTGGGATGGAGTGCCGACACGCTCACGCTCCAGCCGCGTCCGCTGAATTTCGGCCCCGCCGAGCAGCACCTCGCGACGTACAAGGCCGACGTGATCCTCGCGTTCTTCGGCGCGAACGAGTCGTTCGAGGGCGAGGCAGGGATTCCGCGGTTCGAGAAGGATCTCGAGGCCTACATCGAGAAGCATCGCGGCGCGAAGTACAACGGATCGGAGGCACCGCGCCTCGCGATCGTCTCGCCCATCGCGCACGAACGCCTCTCGCGTCTCGTGCACGTGGACGTCGAGCGACGCAATCGCGAACTGGCGCGCTACACGGAGGCGATGCGCCGCGTGACGGCCCGGCTCGGCGTGCCGTTCGCGGACGTCTTCACGCCGACCAGGGACGCGATGGAGACGGCCGCGGCACCGCTCACCGTCAACGGCATGCACCTCAACGAAGACGGCGACAAGGTCTTCGCCGTCGTGCTGCTGACGGCATTGGGTCTCGCTCCCGAACGACTGCCCGCGGGCTCGAAGAGCTACGCCGACCTGCGCGCGCTCATCGAGGAGAAGAACCGCCTCTTCTTCCTGCGCTGGCGTCCGCTCAACGCCGAGTACGTGGTCGGCCGTCGCGTCGATCCGTTCGGATCGGTGAACTTTCCCCCTGAGATGAAGCGCCTCGACGAGCTCGTCGCCGCGCAGGAGAAGCGGATCTGGCGCCAGGCGCGAACGGTGCTCCCGCGTCCCGCGCGTCCGCCGCGATCAACGAGCCCCGTGTCGCTCGACCAGCAGGAGGCCCGCTGATGGTGCGTCGCTCGAAGACGCGCGTTGGCGCCGGCCTTGCGTCGATCGTCGGCCTCGCGTCGATCCTCGCGGTGCCTGCACCGGCCAGCGCCCAGGTGGCCGACGGGGCGGAACCGAACCGCGGGGCGGCGCTCGATCTCGCGTCGCAGGATCCGAAGGTCGCGCTCGAGCGGATGAAGGTGGCCGACGGGTACGAGGTGAACCTGTTCGCGTCGGAGGTCCAGTTTCCCGATCTCGCCAAGCCGTTGCAGATGACCTTCGATGCACGTGGCAGGTTGTGGGTACTGACTTCGCCCACGTATCCGCACGCACTGCCGGACCAGAAGCCGAACGACAAGCTGATCGTCCTGGAAGACACCGACGGCGACGGTCGCGCGGACAAGAGCACGGTGTTCGCCGACGGGCTCTACATCCCGACCGGTTTCGAGCTCGGCGACGGCGGCGTGTACATCGCGCAGCAGCCGATGCTGCTGTTCCTGAAGGACACCAACGGCGACGGCAAGGCCGACGAGCGCCGCATCCTCTTGCACGGGTTCGGCACCGAAGACAGCCATCACTCGATCCACGCGTGGCAGTGGGGCCCAGACGGCGCGCTGTACTTCCAGGAAGGCACGTTCCTGCACTCGCAGGTCGAGACGCCGTACGGCCCGCGGCGCATGGCGTATGCCGGCGTGTGGCGGTACGAACCGCGCACCGAGAAGTTCGACGTCTTCGTGTCGTACCCGTTCGCCAACCCGTGGGGACACGTCATCGACGCGTGGGGGCAGAACTTCATCAGCGACGCCTCCAACGGCTACAACTACTGGGGCACGGCGTTCTCGGGTCACGTCGACTATCCGCGCAAGCAGAAGTCGATGCAGGAGTGGACGCTCACGCGCGTACGGCCCACGAGCGGCAGCGAGTTCGTCAGGAGCCGCCACTTCCCCGAGTCGGCACAGGGCAACTTCCTCTACAACAACGTCATCGGGTTCCTCGGCATCAAGCAGTACAAGACGATCGAGCAGGGGTCCGGCTTCGTCGCCGTCGAGGTCGAGCCGCTGCTGCAGTCGCCCGATCCGAACTTCAGGCCCGTCGGGATGCAGTTCGGCCCCGACGGCGCGTTGTACGTGATCGACTGGTTCAATCCGCTCATCGGCCACATGCAGTATTCGATTCGCGACGCGCGGCGCGACAAGTCGCGCGGCCGCGTGTGGCGCATCACGGCGAAGGGGCGTCCGCTGCTCACGCCGCCGAAGATCCACGGGGCAACGATCGCCGAGCAGCTCGATCTGCTGAAGGTCTACGAGGATCGCACGCGCTATCGCGCACGAGTCGCGCTGCGCGAGTGGCCGACGGCGCAGGTGATCCCCGCGGTGCGGCAGTGGGTGGCCAACCTCGATCCGGCGGATCCCTGGTTCGAGCACCATCTGCTCGAAGCGCTCTGGGTTCACGAACACAACGACGTCGTCGATCGCGAGTTGCTGACGCGCGTGCTCGGGGCGAAGGAGTTCCGCGCGCGTGCGGCTGGCGTGCGCGTGCTGCAGCACTGGTTCGACCGCGTGGATGGCGGCATGTCGCTCCTGGCGCAGGCGGTCAAGGATTCGGAACCGCGCGTGCGGCTCGAAGCGGTGCGCGCACTCAGCTTCGTGCCGACGGCTGACGCCGCGAGTCTCGCGCTCGAGGTCCTCGCGCAGCCGATGGACTACTACCTCGACTACGTCCTCGATTCGACGATGACCACGCTGGAACCGGCGTGGAAGCCGGTCGTGACGGCGGGTGACACGTTCGCGCGTGGCAACGACGCGGGCGTGTCGTACGTGCTCGATCGCCTGGCGCCGGAGGATCTCGTACGTGTGAGGCGCAGCACTCCTGTGTATCGCGCGTTGCTGTCGCGCGCGGGGATCGCGCCGGCGGCACGTCGTGAGGCGCTCGACGCGCTTGCGGCACAGCAGGGCTCGTCGACGCTGCAGGAGATCGTCGCGGCAGTGGCGCGGGTCGACGGTGTGCCCGCGAAGTCGCCGGTGGCCGCCGACCTGATGCAGGTGCTCGCCACGCTGCCGGCGTCGCAGCTCGCAGGCTCGCGCGCCGACATCGAACGGCTTGCGCGGGAGGGCCACCACGACAGCGTGCGTGAAGGCGCGTACGCGGCGCTCATGATCGCGGACGGCGACGCGGGTCCTGCGTGGCAGGCGTCTGCGGCATCGCCGCGCGCGCGCGTGGATCTGTTGCGCGGTGCCGCTCGCCTGCCGCAGGGGCCCGTGCTCGACAGCCTGCGCACGCGCCTCCTTCCCGAGTTGCGCACCGCCTCTGTCGGTGGTGGCGCGGCGCAGATCGCGGCGCCCGTCGCAGGGCGGTACGTGCGGCTCGTGCGTCCGGGCGCGGCGCAGGTGCTGAGCGTGGCGGAGGTCGAAGTCCTCAGCGGCGGGCAGAATGTCGCTCGCGGCGCCACCGCCACGCAGTCGAGCATCGTCGCCGATGGCGCGACGGGTGGTGAGCCGCGTCGCGCGATCGATGGCGGCGTCGACATGGCGGCCGGCGGGTCGGACCCGAAAGCCGGAACGCACGCGTTCACAGGGGCGCAGAACGATCCGTGGTGGGAAGTGGACCTCGGGGCGGAGCGGCCGATCGAATCGATCAGGCTGTGGCCGGCGGGGCCCGGGGAGCGCGCGGGTCTGTCGATCGCCGTGCTCGACGGCGAGCGCCGCGCGGTATTCGTGCGCGACGGCTTACGCATCACGGGCAGTCCGGAACTCGTGGCCATCGGCGGCGACCTGCGCGCGGCCGTCGATGCCGCAGGGATGCAGGTGCTGCCGCAGTTGACGGGTCACGAGGCAGACGCCGTGGCCGTGCTGGCGGCGTTCATGCGCGAGCCCACACGACGCCAGGTGGCGATCCGCGTCATGCGCCGGCTGCCGGCGTCGGCGTGGCCGCCCGGATCGCTGGCGCCGCTGGCCGAGACGCTGCTCGCGCACGTGCGCGAGATTCCATCAGCCGAACGGACGGGGCCGGCATTCCTCGAGGCCGTGGGGTTCGGTCACGAACTCGCGGCGCGTCTGCCCGACGCGGAACGCGCGACGTTCACCAAGGCGCTCGATGCGCTCGTCGTGCGCGTCATCCGGATCGAAGCCGTGGCCGCGCAGATGAAGTTCGATCTCTCGCGCATCACCGTCGGCGCCGGCGAGGAAGTCGTGATCGAGTTCGTCAATCGCGACGAGATGCCGCACAACCTCCTCGTGGCCAAGGAAGGCGCGCTCGAGACGGTGTCGCTGGCTGCAGAGGCGATGGTGTCGTCGCCCGATGCGTTCGGACAGAGCTTCATCCCGAAGACTCCCGAGGTACTCTTCGCGATTCGCCTGCTGCAGCCGGGCGAAACCGTGCAGGCGCGCTTCACCGCACCGAAAGTCCCCGGGAGTTATCCCTTCGTCTGTACCTTCCCCGGTCACTGGCGCACGATGAACGGCATCGTGCAGGTGCTGCCCCGGCCCGCGCAGGTGTCAACGCAATGAGAGGACTCATGACTCACGAATCACGATCGGCGATCGGGCGGCGCCTCGGCGCGGCGGCCCTGCTGGCGGCGTGCGGCGTGGCACTCGCGCTCGTCTCCGGCCGCGCGCCCGTTGCGAACGCGCAGGGCCGCGCGCCGCTCGTCGTCTTCGTCACGGGAGACGATGAGTACCGGTCCGAGATCACGATGCCGATGATCGCGGCGATCCTGGAGAAGCGGCACGGCCTGCGCACGTCGGTGGCGATGGCCCGTCCCATTCCCCAGACGAAGGCCAACATCGAAGGCCTCGACGCGCTTGCCGACGCGGACCTGATGGTGATGTACACGCGCTTCCGCGCGCTGCCCGACGATCAGCTCGCGCGCATCACCGGGTACGTCGAGTCGGGCAAGCCCGTCGTCGGCCTGCGAACGAGCACGCACGCCTTCATGTATCCGCAGGGCAGCCCGCACACGGCGCTGAACGACGGCTTCGGCCGAGAGGTCTTCGGTCAGCGATGGATTACGCACCACGGGCACCTGTCGACGACGGACGTCACTGTCGACGGGGACCACGCCAGCCATCCGATCCTGCGTGGCGTGACGCCGTTCCACGCGCGCTCGTGGCTCTATCACGTGCTGCCGCTGAACGGGCCCGCCACCATCCTGCTCAACGGAGACAGCCGCAACTCGCAGCAGACGGCCAGGGCCGCCGAGTATCCGCCGCGCCAGCCCGTCGCCTGGACGCGCGAGCACAAGGGTGGCCGCGTGTTCTTCACCACGCTCGGTCACCCGGCCGACTTCTCCGAGGTGTCGATGCGCCGGCTGCTGATCAACGGCATCCTGTGGGCGCTCGGCAGAGAGGTCCCCGCCGCGGGGGCAGACGCCACGCCCATCACGCCGTACGTCGCCCCGGAGAGCTTCGATCTGTCGAAGGTGCCGAAGGGGAACTGAGCGCGTCCCGATGACGGCATTCCGATACCGCGTCCGGTCGGCCGTCTGTCTGAACTCGTCACACCCGCCTGGATGGCGGCGATCCCGGGCCGCCTGATTGCCGCGCCCGCAGGCCGTGGCGCTGGCTCGCGGTTTGCAATCGGCGGTACCGTGCATCGAACGCCCGTGTCCGTGCTCGACGGACTGACGCTTCCCGGCCTGACCGCCGATCTCGAACGCCGGGGCGTGAGCGATCTGGTGAGCCATTGGCAGATGACGCCGGCCGAGCGCGTGGCGCTCGATACACTGCTGCGCACACGGACAATCGACTGCGCGATCGAGATCGGCACGGCCCAGGGTGGCAGCCTCGCGGTCATCTCCAACTATGCACGACGTTCCTACTCGCTCGAGCTCCTGCCGGAATCGAGCGAGCGACTCCGTGCCCGCATCCCGAGCGCGGTGTTCCACGTCGGCGATTCGCGCCGGACGATTCCGCTCGTTCTGGAGGAGATCCGGCGCGAAGGCCGCGACCTCGACTTCGTGCTGGTGGATGGCGACCACTCGCGAGACGGCGTGCGCGCGGACATCGAGGCGATCCTGCAATGGCAGCCGCGCCGGCCCCTCACGATCCTGATGCACGACAGTCTCAACCCCGACTGCCGCTTCGGCATGCGTGAGGTCGCCTGGGCATCGCATCCACACGTCCACGCCGTCGAGTTGGACTTCGTGACCGGGTACACGATCGCGCAGCCGGACGGGTCGTTCGAGATGTGGGCCGGCCTCGGGCTGGCGCTCGTGCTGCCCTCGGAGCGCCGGGACCCACTGACGGTGGTCGAGCGCGCAGGGGCGCTCTTCGAGCGGATGCTGCCCCTCTCGACTCACGGTCCGCGGGACTTCTCGCGAGCGACACGCCGACTGGCGTCGCTTGTACCCGCGTGGCAGTCGCGAGGATCTCGCATCGCCTTCTACGGGACCGGGAGCCACACGCAGGCCATGCTCGGCCAGGTGCCGGAACTGCTTCCACTGGTGACCTGCTTCGTCGATCGGCTCGGCGATGGCACGTTCCTCGGCCGCCCACGAGTCGCGCCGTCGGCGTTCTCTCCAGCCGTCGCCGACGCGGTCGTCTATTCGAGTCCGATTCACGAGGCCGCGATGTTCGCGTCGCTGGCCTCGCAGCCGGTGGAGCACGTGCGACTGTATGCCTAGACGCGCGCGTCCGCGTTCTTCCTCGCGCGTGTGCATCGTCACGCCCGAGTTCCCCGGGCCGATGCGCTGCGGCGGCGCGGGTACGGCGGTGTACTGGCATGCCCGCACGCTCGCGGACGCCGGCATCGCCGTCGATGTGCTCCTGACGGCTGACGTCGAGATCGGAACGGCGGAGCGCTGGACGCGACGACTGGCCCTCGAACTCGGCATCACGTTCGTCGAGGCCCACTCGTGGATGGCACGTGAACGACCCGACGTGGCCGAGACGCGCTTCTCGCCAGGCGGCAGCAACCTGATTCGTTCGCAGTGGGTCCTCGAGTTCCTCCGAGCCCGCCCGTATGACGTCGTGTACCTGCAGGACTATCTCGGGCACGGGATGGCAGCGTTGCAGGCCCGCGCCGCCGGTCTGGACTTCCAGGACACGCGATTCGCGCTCACGCTGCACGGACCCACGCGATGGGCACTCGACGGCCTGGAGATGTTCCCATCGTCACCCGAGACGCTGGGGGTCGACCATCAGGAGAAGACGTCCGTCGAACTCGCCGACCGCGTGTTCGCACCGTCGCGATACCTGCGTGAGTGGGCGGTGAGCCAGTGGCATGTGAGCCGGCGCGACATCGACGTGCTGCCGTATTGCTTCACCGATGCGCCGACACGTCGGCGACGCGTCGTCCATGGGCCGTTTCGACACCTCGTTTTCTTCGGCCGGCTCGAAACGCGCAAGGGCCTCGAGAACTTTCTCCAGGCGGTGACGTCCAGCGCCAGCCTGCGGCGGGACGTGCGACAGATCACGTTTCTCGGCAAGAGTGGAACTGCCTCGAGTACGAGTGGCCGCGAACTGATCGAGCGGACGCTCGGTGAAGGGGGGGCGCCAGACTGGCAGATTCTCGATACCAAGGACACGTTCCAGGCGTGGGACTGGCTGCAACGCCAGCGCGACGTGCTCGTGGTGGCGCCCAGTCTGTCCGACAACCTGCCCTACGCCGTCATCGAGCTCTTCCAGCGCCGATTGCCCTTCATCACCACCGATATCGGCGGCATCCCGGAGATCGTCGGCGACAACCCTGGTGTGATGTGCGCGCCCTCGGCAGCCGCGTTGCGCGAGCGGCTCGAGAACGTGGTCGGCGTCGGCCGGCTTGCCGTTGCGTACGACACGGGCCATGACGCGCGCGCGGCAAGGAAGGCGACGCTCGCCAGGCACCGCGAGCTGGTGGCTGACCAGGCTCGCGCCACGAAACGGATCCGGTCGAAGCGTGTCGTGACGCGGACATCGGCGCGTCGATCGCGCACACCCGACGTCTCGGTGGTCGTGACTCACTTCAACTACGGTGGATATCTGCCGTACGCGCTTCGCTCGCTCGCGAACCAGCAGTGCAACTTTCCGTACGAAGTGCTGGTCGTCGACGATGCATCCAGCAGGGCGGACCATCGGGACGCGTTTCTGGCGATGAGCCGCGAGTACGCCGGCGATCGGCGGTTCCGGTTCTTCCCCGAGACGGTGAATCGCGGTGCGGGTGGTGCCAGGAATTTCGCGGCAGCGCACGCGAAGGGCAAGTACCTGGTGTTCTTCGACGCAGACAACGAGGCGCTGCCCGATCTGCTGGCCGTCTACCGGCAGGCGATCGAGACGTCAGGTTGCGACGCGATGTCGTGCTATGTCGCCATCGTGCAGCAGGACGACTACGCGGCTCCCCGATCGATCGGTCCTGTCAAGGCAGACGCGATCTATGCACCGCCTGGCGGCAGCATCGAAGCCGGTTACTTCGCCAACGTGTTCGGCGACACGTGTGCCATTCACCGCCGGAGTGTCTTCGAACGAGTCGGCGGGTTCTCCGCCGACTCACCCTGGTACCGACGCCTGCCATCCGGTGACTTCGACTGGGAGCTCTTCGCGAAGCTGAACCTGGCCGGCTTCAAGGTCGGCGTCGTCCCACGCGTCCTGTTCCGCTATCGTTCCAGTTCGGCCAACCAGCAGAGCCAGAACGTTCGGTGGCATTACCGGATCCGGTCGATCATCCGTGCGCGATACAGCACGCCTGACGCCCGACGACGTGTCGACTGGGAATGGATGCTGGGGCTGACCGAGGCGTATCGCTCGCACCAGGCGGTGAGCGGGCGCTCACATTACGACCATCTGGCCGGGTTGCCTGACGATCAGCTCATGATGCTCATCGGGCGACGTCCGGGCGGGCAGCACGGCGAGACGATACGCCGGATACGCGAGCGACTGGCGCCACTGGCTGCGAGCTGGGACGGCACGAAGCCGCGCGTCTTCCTCTACGGTGCCGGACTGCACACGCGCGTGCTGCTCGGCGTGGTGCCTGAACTCGCACGCATGGTCGTCGGGATCATCGACCGCAGTGCACAAGTGGCGTTCCTCGACTGGCCGGTGATGACGCCGGACCAGTATCGTCCAGCCCCGCGGGACGTCATCGTGTATTCATCGAAGGAGCACGAAGAGGTGATGTACGCCGGCTTCGCTCACCATCCGGTGGAGCACGTGCTGATCCACCGCACGCCGCGTGCCGGCGTCACCGGCGTGTCGCCACGTCGCACCGAGGCGCGCACGGCGTCGTAGACCGTCGGGCACGTGTCAAGCGACAGGAGAAAGTACCCCCTCCTGCACGAAAACTGCCCCTCTGTCTGTTGATCGGTCCGTGCCGGTGTCATCAGGCGCGACGCAAGCCGATCGAATGCCAACCCGGGCAGATACGGCAGAATGGGGGCGTGGCCGTTGCGATTGTGAGGCTCGGAACTCCACGCCTGCCCGATGAGGGGCTCAGGCTCGGCACCGTCCGTCGTCCACCACGCGGCGTGCCCAAGGAGGAGTTCGCCGCGCGCGATTTCTACGACGTGTGGGTGCCGATGCTGGCGCCGAGCGAGTCGCTCGTGGGGATGGCGCTTCACGCGCACGACGACAAGACATGGCGCACGTTCGTCCGCCGCTACCGCGCGGAGATGAAAGTGCCAGAGGCGTCGCACCTGCTCGACCTCCTCGCGACGCTGTCGCGCCGGACGAACTTCTCCGTCGGCTGCTACTGCAAGCTCGAAGAGCGCTGTCACCGGTCGGTGCTGAGAGCCCTCCTCTCCGAGCACGGCGCCACGATGGCCTGACGCCTCTGCACGACCGCGAGGAGTCAGGTGATACCCGGACTGACGACGACTACCGCCGGAATCACCAGACTGATTGACCGTAGCCGCCGCATTTATCCGGCGGTCAGTGCATGTGCGCTGAGCTGGTGCGTCAGCCGCTGCTGCGCGTGGGGGTGGTACCGGCGGGCGCTCCTGTTGCGCCATCCGGAGATCCGTCGCTCCGGCGCGGGATCTCGTGCAAGGCGTGGGGACCCCCAGCCCCACGCCCGTGACTCGCCTGCGCGACGGATCTCGTGAACCGTGACGGATGGCTCCACAAGTCGCGCCCGCCGACACCACCCCCCCGCCCGTCGGATGCAGGAGCCCGAAGTGATGAGCCCGCCGCGAAGTGTGCGGGGCGGCCCCTGCCTGCCTTCCGTAGCTGCGCAGCAGCGGAGAGGGTGGCCGCCCGTGGGCCCGGGTGGATTCGAGCTCGCGGGCGAGCCGAAGGCGGAGCCGCGAGCCTGAAGGCTGGTGGCCCCACACGACGAGCAACGCGAGGCGTCGTGGCGCGGGTGGATTCGAGCTCGCGGGCGAGCCGAAGGCGGAGCCGCGAGCCTGAAGGCTGGTGGCCCCACACGACGAGCAACGCGAGGAGTAGTGGGCCCACCAGGATTCGAACCTGGGTCCAACCGATTATGAGCCGGCGGCTCTGACCGCTGAGCTATGGGCCCTCGCAGGGGCGAGAAGCAATTCTGCCATGGCCGACGCGACGTCACGCGGTCGCCCCGCGTTCAGAGTCCGAGTTGCGCCTTTGCGCGGAGCCGTCCGCGCAGCTCCCAGGTTCGACGAGCACCTGCACCAGGACAGCATCTGCCGGCGTGTGTGTCGTCAGCAGATGCGAGTCCGGCCCCACGAAGGCCCGCAGCGACGATCACCGCGCCGCTGACCTCTGGACTCCTTGTCCATCGTCGCGTCCACCAGGTGGAGTGACGAATTGGTGTACCGCCCTCGCGCTTGCGCTCGGCGACGCCGATCTCGATCTGTTCGCGCGCTTCAATGGTCTGACGTTGCCTGACGCGCGGCACGTGCCCGGTGGATGCTGCCACTCACTGATGCGGCAGCGCGTGGCAGGGCGGCGTCGAGCAGGTGGCTTCCGGGTCGGCTGACGTCACGCCGAGCAGCAGTCCCTCCGCGGCACGCGCGGGATCGGCGCACGAGGCAACCCGAGGTCGATGCCGGAGAGAGGCGGGGATCCGCCTACGGCACGACGCTCTTCAACCTGTACACACCCACTGCGTCCATCACGGCGGTCCCGTTGGAGACGAGGGCGCGGTTGCCGAGACCGGCGTCTGAGCGGGACAGTGCGGTGACGCGGGCGAGCTCGCCGCGGACGGTCATGCCGGCGCCGTGCAGGAACGCGCCAGCCACCTCGCGCAGGGCGGTGTCGCGCGCCACGCGACGGCGCAGCTCGTCGGGGAAGCGCCCGACGGCCAGCGTCCAGATGTACGTGAAGCGCGGCTCGTACAGCACCTCGCTCGGCACCACGAGCATCGCGGCCTGCAGTTGGTCGAGCGCCACGGCGAAGCGGCGTGCGTCTGTGACGCCCGACTCCTGCCGCAGATCCATCGTGGCCATCTCCCACTCGGCGCGCAGGACTTTCAGCACGGCACGCGCATCGCGGCCGAGGCGCTGTGTCTCGTCGGCGCGCTTCACGCCCCACAGCGCGTTGAAGTGCGGGATGAGCCGCGGCGCGACGAACGTGGCCCTGCCGCGCGCGAGCTTGCCGTAGTACACGCGCCCGCGCCGCAGCACCTCGTCCTTGATCCGCCAGGTGAGCGACGCTTCCGGGTCGTGCTGCACGTGCCGTGGCATCACGGCATCCCGCCGTCCGCACACGGCGATGTACAGCGACGGCCCCGGCTTGCGCGTGTCGGTGAGGCAGGTGGCGAAGCCGACGCGTTCGATGAAGCGTTCGGCATCTTCCGCCGTGGCGACGCGCAGGGTCTCGTCGCGGCGCCAGTGCCCGTCGCGATGCTCCTCGACGGCTTCAGGCAGCGGCGGGCGTCGCGCGGGTCCAGGGACGAACGCGATTGGATGTCTCCTGCTTACGGTTCGTCGGCCGACGGCCCGTACACCTGCGGCACGGTCGACCCCATCGGCCGCAGGTACGTGGTGATCTGGCCGCGATGATGGACGAGATCGAAGAGGAAGCTCCAGGCCATCTGCGCGGCTGGCCGCGAGCTGCCGAAGAACTCCATCGAGCCGCTCCAGCGCTCGTCAGGCAGCGCGGCCCATCGCGCGGGCATCGCGGCGGCCTGGGCGTCGTACGCAGCGAGCACGTCCGCCATCGTGGCCGGCGCGGGAGGAGGCGTCCACTCGAAGGTGCCCTTCTCCATCGCGTCGATGAGCATGCCCTCTTCGCAGACGATCTGCCACGCGATCTCCTGCGCCGTGCGCGACTTCGGGTCGGGCGTGTACGTCGAGCCCTCCGGGATGCGCGACAACACCGTGCGCGTCACTCCGGACTCACGAGTCCAGAACCCGAGGAACAATGCCTTCTCGTCCATGTGAATGCCTCGCGACGTGTCTCAGTCGTAGCCGTCGGACGTTGTCCGACGTTCGTTGACGATGTTCCGCCTGATGAGTCCGACGGCTACTGCCGTGCGGTCTTCTGCAACTCCGCCGCCACGCGCTGTACGTCGTCCATCACGCGCAGCAGGTTGCCGCTCCACAGCTTGCCGATCTGCTCCTCGGTGTATCCGCGCCGTACGAGTTCGATCGTGACGTTGAGCGTCTCGTCGGCGCCGCTCCAGCCGTCCACGCCGCCACCGCCGTCGAAGTCCGACGAGATCCCCACGTGATCGATGCCGATCTTGCGGACGAGGTAGTCGACGTGATCGACGAAGTCCGCCACCGTTGCGCGGGGCACGGGGTACTTCGCGTTGACGGCCGCCATCCTCTTGCGCAGTTCCGCGCGCTGGTCGTCGGTCATGGCCCCGAAGCCGCCAGCGGGGATGACCTTGCGGACTTCGACCATCGCCGCGGCGCGCTCGGGTGAATCGGCAGGCTTGATCTTCACGTAGCCGTCGAACGCCACCGTCTGCACCACGCCGCCGTTCTGCTTCACCGCCGCCAGTTCCTCATCGTCCAGGTTGCGGCTGTGATTGGCGACAGCGCGCGCCGACGAGTGCGAGGCGATGACGGGCGCCTTCGAGAGCGCCATCGCCTGCAGGTTCGACTGCTTGGACGGATGCGAGAGGTCGATCATGAAGCCCACGCGGTTCATCTCGGCGATGGCCTGCTTGCCGAGCGGGCTGAGACCGCCGTGCAGCCACTTGCCGTCGGCGTCTCCGGTGTTCGAGTCGGCGAACTGGCTGTGGCCGTTGTGCGCGAGCGACAGGTAGCGGCCGCCGCGGTCGTGGAACTCCTTGATGCGCGAGAGGTCCGTGCCGATCGGGTACGCGTTCTCGACGCCGATGAGCGCCACCTTCCGGCCCGACGCGGCGATGCGCCGCACGTCGGCAGCCGTCAACGCCAGGCCGATGCGGTCCGGTGCGATCTGTTCGGTGAGCCTGTGGATCGCGTCGAACTTGTCGATCGCACTCGCGTACGCCTTGTCGTAGCCCTCTTTGGTCAGCGGTCCCTGACCCACGTAGACGATGAAGAACGCGGCGTCGAGACCGCCCTTCTCCATCTTCGGAAGGTTGACCTGCGTGTCGATGGCGCTCGCGTAGCCCTTCGGGCCGGCCACGAAATTGCGCGGATCGATGTCCACGTGCGTGTCGAGGGTGATCACGCGCTCGTGTATGGCGCGAGCCCGTTCGACGAGCGCCGGGTCGGCCGGCTGAGCGGAAGCACCTGCGGCAAGAGCCAGCAGGCCGGCGAGAGCGAGGATGGAGGGTGGAACGCGGAGACTCATGGGTCACGATTGTACGGCGCGCCGGTCAATGGAAGTCGCGGCTCTTGATCGATGCGCGCATCCTGGCGGCGCGCGGGACCCACAGGCGCCTGGCGATCAGGTGGACGACATGGTCCTTCGCTTCGATCGTTCCGGTGACCCCGAGCAGGGGCGCGGTCCGCGCGACAACCGAGAACGCCTCGAACGTGCGCGCCCAGATCACGAGATTGACGGAGCCTGTCTCGTCCTCGAGTGTCATGAACGTCACGCCGGAGGCGGTCTCCGGACGCTGGCGGTGCGTCACGACGCCGGCATACCGCACGGTGGTGCCCGACGGCGTCTTCTGCGCGGTCTCCGCATCGCAGATCCCCTGGCGCCTGAGCGCGTGCCGCAACGACGCCATCGGATGTCCGCGCACGCTGTGCGAAGACGCCCGGTAGTCCCAGGCGACGGTCTCTCCCGAATCGAGGGGCAGGAACGTCGGGACGGGCACGTCCTGCGCACCTGCAAGCGCCAGCGGCAGGCGCGCATCGAGGACGGCACCGGGCATTTCCCACAGCACGGCGCGGCGCGACGGATCGAGGCTCTCGAACGCACCCGCTTCGGCCAGCACGTCGAGCGCCCGCCGCCCGAGCCCCGTTCGCCGCGCCACGTCGGCCAGCGACGCGAACGGCGCGTGCGCGCGCGCCGCGAGTAAGCTGTCGCACTCCTTCCGGGCAAAGCCCTTGACGAAGCGAAGTCCCATCCGCACCGCGAATCGGCGGTCGTGCGCATCGTCGACGGATCCACAGTCGCACGACGCCGGCCGCTCGACATCCTCGAGCGTGCAATCCCATGCGCTCGCCTGCGCGTGCACCGGCCGAACGTCCACACCCTGCCGCTTGGCATCCTCGATGATCGTCGCCACGGAGTAGAAGCCCATCGGCTGTGCGTTCAGCAATCCGCACGTGAACTCCGCCGGATAGTGCCGCCGCAGCCATGACGATGCGTAACTGATGATCGCGAACGAGGCGGCGTGGCTCTCGGGGAAGCCATATTCGCCGAAGCCCAGGATCTGTTGATAGACACGCTCCGCGAACTCGGGCGCGATGCCCTTGGCCACCATGCGCGTCACGAGCCGTTCCCTGTGCTGTTCGAGACGACCCGACCGACGCCACGCGGCCATGTCGCGACGCAACTGGTCCGCCTCGCCGGGCGTGTAGTCGGCCGCGACGATCGCCAGCTTCATGACCTGCTCCTGGAAGAGCGGTACGCCAAGCGTTCTCTCGAGCACGGGCTTCAGGCAATCGTGCGGATAGATGACGGCTTCCTCACCTTTCCGCCGGCGCAGGTACGGATGGACCATGCCCCCGACGATGGGGCCGGGCCGCACGATGCTGAGCTGGATGACGAGGTCGTAGTAGTTCCTGGGACGCAGCCGCGGCAGCATCGACATCTGCGCACGCGACTCGATCTGGAAGACGCCAACCGTCTTCGCCGCTCCGATCATGGCGTAGGTCGCCTCGTCGTTCTCCGGAATCGAAGCCATCGACAGATCCACGCCGCGATGGCTGGCCAGCAGGCGAAAGATGCGATCAAGCTGCGTCAGCGCGCCGAGTCCCAGGATGTCCACCTTGAACAGCCCGATCGCGTCCACATCGTCCTTGTCCCACTGGATGACCGTGCGATCGGCCATCGTGGCGTTCTCGATAGGCACGATGTCGTGTACCGGTTCGTGCCCCAGGAGGAAGCCGCCAGGGTGGATCGACAGATGCCGCGGTGCCTGGAGAATCTCGCTGCTCAACTCCAGGAGATGTCGATGGAGCGGCGCCGCCGGGTCGAGCCCCACGTCGCGAAGCGTGTTGATGGACACCTTCCCGTGATGGGACAGCAACCGCGCCAGTCGGTCGAGTGTCGTTTCCGACAGGCCGAGCGCCTTGCCGACATCGCGCACCGCCGACCGTGGCTGATAGCGGACGACGTTGGCCACCATCGCCGCGTGTCGACGGCCGTACTTCTCGTAGATGTGCTGGATGACTTCCTCGCGCCGTTCGTGCATCACGTCGAGGTCGATGTCCGGCGGCTCGTCGCGTTCCCTCGAGAGGAACCGCTCGAAGAGCAACTGGACCCGCTGCGGATCGACAGCGGTGATGCCGAGCGCATAGCAGACCACCGAGTTGGCCGCCGACCCTCTGCCCTGACAGAGAATCTTCTTCGACGCGCAGAACGTGACGATGTCGTGCATCGTCAGGAAATAGCCGCCGTAATCGAGCTCGTCGATGAGCGCCAGTTCCTTGTCGATCTGCTCGAGCACCGCATGAGGCGTCTCGCCACCGTACCGGTTCCGAGCCCCTTCATATGACAGATGGCGAAGCCACGAGGACGACGTCAGCCCTCCTGGAACGTGTTCAGCGGGATAGCGATACCTGAGCTGATCCAGCGAGAAGCGGCAGCGCGACGCGACGTCGACTGTGAGCGCGACAGCCGCCTGGTCGTCGGCAAAGAGCGTTGCGAAATTCTGATGACCGAGGAGCGCGTGTCCGGCGTTCGGTTTCAGCAACCGGCCGGCTGAATGGACAGTGACGCCGTGACGGATGCAGGTCATCACGTCCTGCAGCGCGCGCCGCGCGGGGTCGTGATACAGCACTTCGACAGCCGCCACGACGGCAAGACCGTAGCGGGCCGCTCGTGCTCGCAGGCGCGCCTCTTCAGCGGTCTCCGTGTCTCGACGATGACGTGCGGCCATGGCGTACAGCCGATCGCCGAAGGCGTCGCACAGCATGCCGGCGGCCGGATCGATCTCCTCATCGGACTCGCGCACGAGCATGCTGGTGTCTCCACCCCAGAGCGCGAGCAGTCCGGCGGCATGGCTGCACACCTCATCCCACGTGACCAGCGACTCTCCCTTCGGCCGTCGTCGTCGTCCGATCGTGATGAGGCGACAGAGATTCGCGTAGCCGCCGCGATCCTGTGCGAGCAGGACGATGGTGGAGGGGGTCGTCGACGCATCGACGGCGCCAACAGTGACCTGCGCACCGACGATCAGATGACGGCCGCGCTGCTTCGCTTCGACGTGCGCGCGAACGATGCCGTACACGCCGTCGCGGTCGGTCAGGGCCAGCGACGGCAGGCCGAGCGTCTCCGCCGTTTCGATCAACTGCTCCGGGTGGCTGGCGCCTTCGAGGAACGAACCGTTGCTCTTGCACCAGAGGGGGACGTAGGGCTGTGCCGTCACTCCACGCACCCCTGAAGGAAGAAGCGCTTGTGGCGATGGTCGAAGTAGACCCACAACAGCGTGCCGTCGCCTGTCGGTGCGAAGTAGTAGTCGCGACGGACACCGCTGCCGACCCACCATCCGCCGGACACGGTATAGGGACCCGAGACGGATGCTGGTGAACTTGTCGTCGACAGCGTGAAGCCAGGAGCCAGTGGAATCGCCGGCGTGTAGATCCGCCGCACGAGCGGACGCGCGGTCACGACGATGGGTGAGGCGCGCAGCGGGATGCGATCGATCGGCTCCCATTCGAATCGGGCGGCAGGCAGATGCGCGTTGCCGATGCGCGCGCGCACGACGGCGCGCTCGCCGAACTCGGCACGCAGCCGCGCGAATGCCTGGTTGGCCAGCTCGGGATCGCGCCGCGCATGGAGCGGGAACAGCCGGCGCTGTTCGGCCGCGTCGGGGCATGTCGTGGGCGTGATCCGCAGCGTCGTGATACCGGAGGGCAGGCGCAGTGCCTCGAGGCGCAGACGGACGAGCGCCAGCAGCTGCGTGGCGTCGAGCGTGGGCGTTGCCGGACGCACGTGCTCGGTCAGCGTCGTGCGGTTGTCGAGCGTCATCCCCAGCGTGAGGGCGACGATGGCGTGCGCTCGCGCGTCGATCGCGGCGACGAGCGAATCGAGCAGGCGCTTGACGATGAAGATCAGCCGCTCGGTGCTGATCTCCGGCGTATCGAAGTGGATCAACCGTGTCTGCGGTTCTTCCGGCGCGACGGGCGCGAGTGGTGCCCACCGGTGTCCGCCCGCAAGCTGATACACCGCGTGCGCCGACGCGCCGAATCGCTGCCGGATGCCGTCGGCCGGCAACTGCAGGAATCCGCCCAGCGTCTCGATGCCGAGCGCGGCCAGTCGCGTGAGGGCATCTGGATCGAGATCGATGGACGACAGCGGCACACGCTGGACCGCGACATGTTCCTCATTCGCGTTCTCGCACACGGTGATGCCCGGATGACATCTCGCCAGGGCGTAGACGCCGAATCGCGTGAATCCGACGGCGACGGCGGCGCGCATCCCGGCGCGCCGCATCTCGAGGCGGACCGCCTGCGCCCAGTCGCGCAGCGAGGGATAGAGCCTGTCGAGTCCCTGCGCATCGAGCCAGAAGACGCCGGGCATGTCGGTCGACGGCTCCACGTGCGGCGAATGGCGTCGCAGGCGATCGGCGAGATCGCGCGTGTGCTGCGCGAGCTGCGATGGCGCGACGACGCCGGCCCGAAGATCGCTGGCCAGGGCGAGCGCCGTCGCATAGCGCTGGCCGGGGCGTACGCCACGTTCGCAGGCACGCGCGTTCACGAACTGCACGAGCGCCTGTGGCGCGTCGGCTTCGACCACCGCGCACGGCAGGCGCATCCATTCCGCCCGATCCTTCAGGAGGAGCTGGAGCGGGAGCACGGGAAGATCAACGCATGCCCACCGATCCACGGCATGCCTCCACGTGATGCCATCCCGGTGCGCGGCGCTTGTCCTTGAGGGCGCGGACGCACACGTCGTAGCGTCCGCTGCACGCGCTCCACTGCGCCTCGGCGCGCAGCGAGATCAGCGAGTTGATCGACGCCGCATCAGGCGACTTCTTCGTCAGCATCAGCACGGCTGCGTGATGCGTGCGCGCAAGGGCCAGGAGTCGCATCAGCAGCGGCACCGGCAGCGCGTGCGGTGATGGCTCGGGACGCGCGCGTGCCGTGTCGTTGGCCAGGTCGACCACCACGAGCCCGAAGCCGCCCGAGCGGACGAGATGCTCGGCGGCCCGTCCCGCGGCGCGCGTGTGATCGATGCGCACCACCGGCAGCGACTCGACGTCCACGCCGCCGGCCGCCACGTCCGGCGGGAAGAACGTGCCCTGTCCGCACGTGACCCATGCCGCCCGATCGCCACAGATCTGCGCCTCGAGCACGAGCCCGAACGCCGCCGTCAGGCGCGCCGCCGCCTGCTGGCCCGACAGTTCCACCAGGCGGCCCGCCAGATCGCTCAATTGCCAGAGCGGCGGATGGGCCGGCTCGGGAAGCACCGGTGCCGACGCTGCGGCAAGCGTGTCGAGGCGCGAAGCGAGGGCCAGCATGGGGCCCTCTACTATAGCGAAAATAAAGCGAAGATGCGACGCTACGACGCGCTCGAGGCGAGGAGCTCGTCCAGCTGCGCAAACGTCTCGACCATCGCATCGGCCGCTCCGGTACCGGCCGCGTCGAGCGCTTCCTTCGAGGGATGGAGCTCGTGCAGGACCAGCAGCGTCCTGCCCCCCGTTTCCTCGAATGTCACCGTGGTGACAGGTCCGCCCTCACCGCCTTCCTCATTGGTCCACACGAGGCGCGAGTGCGGTGCCACTTCGAGGTACGTACCGAAGAACGCCATTCCATCGGGTTCGAACTCGAGACGGTACGTGCCCCCGACGCGAACATCCATCTCGCAGGAACGCAGGGACATGCCCATCGACTTGGGAAGCCACCACCGCGTGAACAGCTCGGGCCTGGTCCACGCCTCGAACACGATGCGCGCCGGGGCGTCGAAGGTTCTCGTCACGACGAGCTCGCGCTCGGACGTCCGTTCCACTGTCGTGCGGTTCTCCATGGTTGTGGGCTCACTTCCTCTTCCTGCGTCCATCGACTGTCTCCTTCCGTTCCAGTTCCTCGACAACCGTGTCCAGCGCGCTGAAACGCGCGTCCCAGAGCTGACGATGTCTCTCGAGCCATGCCGCCTCTTCCTCCAGCCGGCCCGGGCCGAGCCTGCAGGTCCGCACGCGTCCGACCTTCTCCGTGATGACGAGCCCCGCCTGCTCCAGCACGCCGACGTGCTTCTTCATGCCCGTGAGGGTCATCCGGAACTTCTCGGCAAGGTCGGTGATCGACGCGTCTGCGCGCCCGAGCTGCTCGAGCACGCCGCGTCGGGTGGTGTCCGAGAGCGCGGCGAACGACGCATCGAAGCGGGCGGGGCAACACTGAACCATATGGTTCAGTATGTCTATCACGCGAAGTGGCAGCCCGCAAGAGGGAGTTCGTGGACGCCCGGATTCGTGCTGGCGTTCGAGGTTGCGCTACCCGGTCGCGGCGCGGTGACGGGGGTGGTCCTGGCCGATCACGTCAAGAACCTGGATTTGGGACGCCCGACGAGTGGAGTTCGCCGCGACTGCCCCGACCGAGGTGCTCGCCGACGTGAGGGCACGGCTCCGCGCGCTCCTCGAGTTGTGAGCGCCTGTCGTCAGTCAACTGTCGGCAGCGCGTGCCTGGTCGGGTCCTCGTCGCGTGATCAGGTCGGACGTGCGATGCCAGCGGGCGTATGCGCGTCGCGCGTACGCGAGTCGTTCAAGCGGTGTCGGATACCTGCGGCGGAACCAACGGGCGAGTTCCAGCACGCGCTCGCGTTCGGCGTCGCTTGTCGGCGCGTCAAGATAGGCACGCGCTTCGGCCGGCGTGACTCGGCGTTCTCGCAGCGCGTCGATCCTGTTCGAGTCACCCATGTTCACTCTCCGACTCGAGCGCGCGGAGCAACCGGATGTCCTCGATGTCTTTCGGCCGCGCGGCGAGTCACCACTCCGCACGGAGGGTCTGCCCGACAGAACCCGCGCCTCAGCGCTGCAGAACGCACGGGCCGAAGCCCGTGCGCTCCATGTGGGAGGCGACCGCTACGAGCGGCCTTCGAGGAACGCCTTCAGCTTGCGGCTGCGCGACGGGTGGCGCAGCTTGCGGAGCGCCTTGGCCTCGATCTGCCTGATGCGCTCGCGTGTGACGGCGAAGTTCTGGCCAACTTCCTCGAGCGTGTGCTCGCTGCCGTCGCCCACGCCGAACCGCATCTTGATGACGCGCTCTTCGCGCGGCGTCAGCGTCTTCAGCACGTCGTCTGTCTGTTCCTTGAGGTTCAGATTGATGACGGCCTCGGCCGGCGACACGATGTTGCGATCCTCGATGAAGTCGCCGAGGTGCGAATCCTCTTCCTCGCCGATCGGTGTCTCGAGCGAGATCGGCTCCTGCGCGATCTTGAGGACCTTGCGGACCTTCGCGACGGGGATGTCCATCCGCTGCGCGATCTCCTCGGAGGTCGGTTCGCGCCCTAGTTCCTGCACGATCGCGCGCGTGATGGCCTGACGGATCCACCACGTGGCGTACGTCGAGTAC